>CADAUE010000008.1:10878-44599 GCA_902790985.1 uncultured Ruminococcus sp. | reverse complement strand
ACGCTTGCCCAGACCGATCTCAGCCGCGATGTCGATCGCGTTAACGGTATAGAGCTTGATGTCGTTCTTAGCGATGTAACGCTTGGTCTCGGCGTTGAGGTGGGTGTTCAGCTCCTCGGGAGTCCACTGGCAGTTGATCAGGAAGACGCCGCCGGGCTTGACGTCCTGTACCATCTTGTAGCCCTTGAGGATGTAGGAGGGGTTATGGCAGGCGACGAAGTCAGCCTTGTTGATGTAGTAGGGGGACTTGATGGGCTTGTCACCGAAGCGCAGATGGCTGATGGTGATACCGCCGGTCTTTTTGGAGTCATACTGGAAGTATGCCTGTACGTATTTGTCGGTATGGTCGCCGATGATCTTGATGGAGTCTTTGTTCGCGCCGACAGTACCGTCGCCGCCCAGACCCCAGAACTTGCACTCGATGGTGCCTTCTGCCGCGGTGTTGGGAGCGGGCTCCTCGGGCAGAGAGAGCTCGGTGACGTCATCAACGATACCGATGGTGAAGTTGTGGCGCGGAGCGTCTTTAGCGAGCTCCTTGTAAACAGCGAATACGCTCGAAGGAGGAGTATCCTTGGAGCCGAGGCCGTAACGACCGCCGACGACCTTAGCGGTGCAGCCGTTAGCAGCCAGAGCAGCTACGACGTCGAGGTAGAGCGGCTCGCCCAGAGCGCCGGGTTCCTTGGTGCGGTCGAGGACAGCGATCTTCTTCGCGGTCGCCGGGATCGCCTCAACCAGCTTGTCGGCACGGAAGGGACGATAGAGGCGTACCTTGACCAGACCGACCTTCTCGCCGTTTGCGTTCATATAGTCGATGACCTCTTCCGCAACGTCGCAGATGGAGCCCATCGCTACGATGACGCGCTCAGCGTCGGGAGCGCCGTAGTAGTTGAAGAGCTTGTAGTCGGTGCCGAGCTTCTCGTTGACCTTGCCCATATACTCTTCTACGATCTCGGGCAGAGCGTCATAGTACTTGTTGCAGGCTTCTCTGTGCTGGAAGAAGATATCGCCGTTCTCGTGAGAGCCGCGCATGGTGGGATGCTCGGGGTTGAGAGCGCGCTTGCGGAACGCCTTGACAGCGTCCATGTCGGTCATTTCTTTCAGATCTTCATAGTCCCAGATCTCGATCTTCTGGATCTCGTGAGAGGTTCTGAAGCCGTCGAAGAAGTTGATGAACGGAACTCTGCCCTTGATGGAAGCGAGGTGAGCGACAGCGCCCAGATCCATGACTTCCTGCGGGTTGGTCTCTGCGAGCATCGCGAAACCGGTCTGACGGCAGGCATAAACGTCACTGTGGTCGCCGAAGATGTTCAGCGCGTGAGAAGCGACGCAGCGAGCCGATACGTGGAATACGGACGGGAGCAGTTCGCCCGCGATCTTGTACATGTTCGGGATCATGAGCAGCAGACCCTGCGAAGCGGTGTAGGTGGTGGTCAGCGCACCCGCGTTCAGCGAGCCGTGTACGGTACCTGCCGCGCCTGCCTCGGACTGCATCTCCTCTACCTTGACGGTAGTGCCGAAGATGTTCTTCATGCCCTGTGCGGACCACTGATCTACATAGTCAGCCATCGGGCTGGACGGGGTGATGGGGTAAATGCCGGCTACCTCGGTGAACGCATAGGACACCCAAGCCGCGGCGTTGTTGCCGTCCATGGATTTCTTTTGTCTTGCCATGTGTTTTCCTCCTGTTTTGCGTTGCTGTAAGATGAGCTCTTTCTTACACCAACGCGTATTTTCCGGTCAGCCCGCGCCGGGGGCGATTTGTGAAAAACGCTGTAAAAGCGCAGACTTATCCGTCTATTATATTAGCACTTTTTGTCGTTTCTGTAAAGGGGAAAATGTTGCAAAAAAGGCAGAAAATAAGCGGGTTTACGGTTAGCGAAAGCTAACTTTTGACGATACGGATCTTGTTGCTTTAAGCTAATGGGCAACAGGCGGGGGAGATAGGCGCGATTTTGATCAAAAATCCCGACAGAATCGGATTTGCACAAAATTTTGTCGAGGGATGACAGATATATTATTCTAATTATGTATGGAATTTTCGGCGCTTTATTGATAAAATATTGTAAAACGCATTTGTATGGTGAAAGTATGTACAAAAACATTATCTTTGATCTGTACGGTACGCTGATCGATATCCGTACCGATGAATACTCGATCGACTTCTGGCGCAAGGCGGTACAGGTCTTTGCGATGGGCGGCGCTTCGTTCAGCCCCGGTGAGCTGCGAACCTCGTATACCAAGTACGTCAAACGCGCGCTGAGAAGAGAGAGACTGAAGCACCCTACCTATAAGCACGTCGACATCGATCTGCTGCAGGTGTTCCGCAAGCTCTACTCCGACAAGGGAATCAACGCCGATGTCTCACAGCTGAGGGATACGGCGTATCGTTTTCGCAAAGAATCTACGCTGATGATACAGCTCTATGACGGCGTGATCGAGCTGCTGGAGGGTCTGGTCGACAAGAGAAAGAAGATCTTTCTGTTGTCGAACGCGCAGGAGAGCTTCACCATCCCCGAGATGGACGAGCTGGGGATCCTCAAATACTTTGACGGCATCATGATCAGCTCCGAGGAGCGGGTCAGCAAACCCCAGCGTCAGTTCTTTGAGAAGCTGCTGGCAAAATATCAGCTCGATCCGGCGGAATGTCTGATGGTCGGCAACGACAAGAACTCCGATATGCAGGGCGCGAAGAGCGCCGGGATCGACGGTCTGTACATCCACCAGGAGATCAGCCCCGACGTGGAGGATGAGAGCGAGATCGAAGCGAAGTGGAAGATCATGGACGGCGACGTCCGCAAGATCCTCGGATATATTTTAAGTGAAGAATGACAGAGAAAAGAAAGAGCGCGGTCGCGATGACTGCGCTCTTGTTGTATGAAGCTACCGTTCGGATTCAAAGACCCATTCGCCGAGATTGCCGTCGGCGGTCAATCCCGCCTTGTAACGCAGGATGTTCAGCGCGTCCTTGAGGTCGACCGCTCCGTCGGTGTTGACGTCGGCGTTGATGGTGTTGTAGGAGCTGTTCTCACCCGCGGTCACGTGCTGGAGGAAGGTCGCGTCCATGACGGTGAGGTCATAGTCGCCGTCCGCGTCGCCGATATAGCCGATCGCGGGCTCGATGGTGGTCGCGCTGTAGGGGATCGGATCGAGCTGATCGTTACTGATATTGTCCTTGATCAGCCGGATGACTGTATTGTCCTCGAGCGAATTGAGCACCTTAAAGTAGTGCAGGATCTCGGTCGTGCCTGCCGCGACTGCCTTGAAGCGAACGCGGAAGAAGTGCTCGCTGACGTCGTTGAACACACCTACGCCGGTATTGTACTTGGAAAAATTATACAGGATCAGATTATCTCTTTTCAGAAAGTTGCTGAGCAGATTGGTGTTGCGGATCGACTCGGGGAAGCTGTAGCCGTCCATATAGACCTTGCCGCGCACGATGGGACCGTACTCGACGACCTTGACATAGTCGGATTCATACCGCAGCTGCGCCTCCAGCGTGTTGACGGAGTAGCCGCCGCTGTTCAGACCGACGTGTACGATAAACTCGTTGCCGACCTCGACCTCGGCGATCGGGACCCTATGGTTGGTGATCGTCAGCGTTTTCTTTTCAGCCGCGGATGAGTCGACGGCGCATACCGTCAGCGCGCCGATCAGCAGAGCGGCAGTCAGCAGGAGACTGAGCAGTTTTTTCATGGGATACCTCCATAAGATATATATCACTATTTTAATCGATTGACGGCGCAATTGCAAGCCCTTTGCAAGGATAAAATTCGAAAATCGCAAAAAAGACGGCCGGGAATGTTTTCCGGAGGAAAAAACCTCGGAAAAAGTCGAACAAATATTTGCTTTTTTCGAAAATATGTGTTATACTTGTCATAATAATAAAAGTATAAGGGTGATTGGATGAAACCTTTGACAACAGGACAGCAAAAGGTCTATGACTATATTTTGGAATGTTCCGAGAACGGACGCATCCCCTCGGTGCGCGAGCTGTGTGAGGCGACGGGCTTTCGCTCCACCTCGACCGTCGCGTATCATCTCAAGGCGCTGGAGGAGCGCGGGCTGATCGAGCGTGAAGAGGGTCTGAACCGCTGCATCCGCCTCAAGAACGAACAGCCGACCGCGAAGGTGCCGCTGATGGGCCGCGTCACAGCGGGTCAGCCGATCCTGGCGGTGCAGGATATCGAAACCTACATCCCCGTACCGAAGGACGTCTCCAAGGGCAGGGAGCTGTTCGCTCTGCGCGTCGTCGGCGAGAGCATGATCAACGCGGGTATCTATGACGGCGATATCATCGTCATCAACCGCACCCCCACCGCCGAGAACGGCGATATCGTGGTCGCGATGGTGGAGGACGAGATCAGCGGCGAGAGCAGCGCGACCGTCAAGCGTTTTTATAAGGAGAAGGGGCATATCCGCCTGCAGCCCGAGAACGACGCCTACGAGCCGATCATCGTCGAAAGGGCGATGCTGCTGGGCAAGGTCGTCACGCTTATCAGAAACTACGAATGATCTTTCTGCCGACCGACGCGGACGGGCGGTTTGACAGCAGATTTTTGAATTTGTAAATTGTTAAATCTCAGTTAATAGAACGTTCACAAATTTCGAAAATTATCCGTTATAATATAGACAATGCAAGCGAGATACCGCAACTCCTTGTATGTTCTACCCTCCTCATACGAACCACTCGGGTTCGTATAGAAACCCTCATTTTATTTGGATTTATCCCCAAGAAAAAGCGTACACCCCGTGGTGTACGCTTTTTCTGTAATGAAATAGTTATTCAATATCGCGGAAGTCGTCGTCATCCAGGTTATATACCTTTGTATCACGTTCACGCGGGCGGTATTCGCGATAGCGCTTTTCCTGTGCTTCGGGGGTCTTTTCACGATTGCGGCGCGCCTGACGTCTGCCGTCCGAGGCGGTATACGCCGCTGTGGAGAATACGACGCCCATGAACACGGCAACGACGAGGAAGAAGGCGATGATGCACAGGATCCACCAGGCGACCTGTACCAGCACCAGCATGATGCACGCCAGCACGACCACGACGACGCATAAGGCGCCGCTGATCAGAAGAGAGGTCATAAGGTCGGCCGCGTTGTCATAGAACGGGATGGACGGAACGAGCGCGACGAGGAACATCGCGATGATCGCCACCAGCATACCGACGACTACGTCCGCCTTGTGATAGATCGCCATATCCAGCAGCATCGGTATACACAGGATGACGGTCGGGACGATGACATGCTCGCGGTCAAATCGGCGCCATACCAGCATCAGATAGACGCTGGCGACACAGCCGAAGATCGCCGTGCCGACAAAGCCGTGCATCAGCGGCGCGACGAACAGGATGATGAAATCCAGTATCGCGAGGATCGCAAGCCTCGAGCCGACCTTCGTCCGCAGAAACGGTCGGATCTCCTGCGCTTTCCGCTTGTAGGTGTTCCATAGTTTATTCATGCCGGGTACTGCCTCCTGTCAAGGGTATCAGCGTGATTTTTATACGATAAAGGAATTATACCACAATCAGACAGTTTTTGCAACCGGTACGCAAAGCGGTTGCTATTTCGCTCAAATGTGATATAATAACCGTATCAATGAATTAAAAGGATAACGAACCATGGACAGAAACTATCCGCGTGTGACGGTCAGCAGGAAGTGTGAGCGCTTCATCAAGGGCGGTCACATCTGGGTCTATCACGACGAGATCCGCGAGATCGACGGCAGCTATGAGAACGGCGATATCGTCGATGTGCTGACCGAAAAGGGAAAATACCTCGGCTCGGGGTATATCAACGACAATTCAAAGATCCGCGTCAGGATCATCTCAAAGAACGCGAACGATCGCTTTGACGAGGCATTTTACCGCCGCCGTATCGACTACGCGATCGACTACCGTTTGACGGTGATGGGCGACGATTTCTCCTCTTGTCGGCTGATCTTCGGCGAGGCGGACAGCTTTCCCGGGCTGACGGTGGACAAGTTCGAAAACGTGCTGGTCACGCAGGTGCTGTCGCTGGGCGCGGAGAGGATCAAAGATAGTCTGTTCCGTGGACTGGTAGAATCGCTGCGGGAGCGCGGGCACAAAATCGACGCGATCTATGAGCGCAACGACGTCAAGGTGCGCGAGCTCGAGGGGATGGAACAGTATAAGGGCTTCTATCCGCTGGAGGGCCTCAAGACCGATCTCAGCGGCGAGGTGGAGATCACCGAGAACGGGATCCGCTATATCGTCGACTATGTCAACGGTCAAAAAACGGGATTTTTCCTTGACCAGAAGTATAACCGCCGTGCCGTTAAAAAGATCGCCAAAGGTAAAAGGGTGCTGGATTGCTTCACACACACGGGCGCGTTCGCGCTGAACGCCGCGACGGTCGCCGAGCATGTGACGGCGGTCGACATTTCACAGACGGCGATCGATATGGCGAAACGAAACGCCGCGCTGAACGGCTTTACCAATATAGATTTTGTAACAGCGAACGTGTTCGAGCTGTTGACACAGGCGCAGGACGAACATCGGCAGGACTGGGACATGATCATCCTCGATCCGCCCGCGTTCACCAAGTCGCGCTCGACGATGCGTTCAGCTCAGCGAGGGTATAAGGAGATCAATCTCAAGGCGATGAAGCTGCTGCCCAGAGGCGGCTACCTCGCGACCTGCAGCTGCTCCCACTTCATGCCCGACAGTCAGTTCAGAAAAATGCTCTTCTCCGCCGCCGCTGACGCGAACGTCAGCCTAAGGCAGATCGAGTGTCGACAGCAAAGCGCCGACCATCCGATCCTCTGGGGCGTTGAAGAGACCGATTATCTGAAATTCTATATTTTCCAAGTCGTATAAGGAGGAATACCATGAAAAGAACGATCGCGATCATCGCGGCTATGCTGATGCTGACAGGAACACTGGCGGCGTGCGGCAAGGATAAGAACGCGACCCCCGACAGCGCGGAGAAGGCGACTGTGGCGGCGACCTCTGCCGAGACGGTCAAGCCTACGCAGAAGTCGACCGAGGGGAATACCGTAGAAACAGACAGCGAGGGCAATACGATAGAAAAGGATAAGGACGGCACGATCGTTTCCGTAAAGGATAAAAACGGAGAGGTCATCGAGATCACCGAGTATACTACGACCCATCACATCACGGTAACGGATGACGGGGACGACTCGGACGATGCACCTTCCGCTGAGGGAAAAGGCTCCGACGGCAAGGGATCTTCCTCTAAAGCTGAGCCGAAGGAGGAAGAAAAGCCCGCTTCTTCCGCCGAAGAAAAGGACGAGGAGCCGACCTCCGCCGCGCCGATCATCCCCGACGGTCAAGACGAATACGAGCTGCCGATCATTTAATACTAAGCAGCAATACCGATCTATACCATGAGACCCCCATGCTTCGGCATGGGGGTCTTTATCTGTCGGTTGACAGGATTTTGTTTAGAAGCTGCGACCGCCGCCGCCGTGGGTACCGCCGCCGGAGCTGGTGTGGGTGCTCGAGCCGCTGTCCTTGGGTTTCGCGGTTCGGCTGACGGTGCTGTAGAGGTAAGAGTCGCGCGACTGGGTGACGTTCATGCTGCCGGGGCGCACATAGTTGACGGCGCCTTTCTCCATCTTCACGCTCTTGAGCTGAGAGCGCAGGATCATCATGATGATCATCGCGATGGCAAAGCCGATCAGCAGCGCGAGGGGAAGCATATACCACTTGAGGTGAGGGGGCAGCGCTTCTTTCAGTCCGAGAGCCGCCGCGTACAGGAACTCATAGTAGCTCTTGCTGTCGGGGTTGTGGTTGGCGATGATGTCGTCGAGGATCTTTTCACGCTCGCTGTCGGACAGGCGCTTGATGCACTTGCCGGAGGTGGAGAAGTAGACCGTGCGCTTGCCGCGCTCGTCGGAGAGCACCAGCAGGACGACAACGCCGTCGGTGTTTTTGCCGAAGTTGGTCTCATAATACATGTCGGCATAGTCCTGGGCTGTGCCGTTGTGCGAGAAGCTCGCGCCGTGGAGGTCGTTGACGGTGAGGAACGCTACGTTGCACTTGTTCTCGGAGCTGACCTGCGCGATGATATCGGCAAGCGCCTTTTCTTCCTCGCTGTTCAGAAGGTTCGCCGAGTCGTCGAGGACGGCTCTGACCTCCGCGTCGGCGCTCGCGGGTACCAAAGCGACGGAGAAGGCAAGGATCAAAACGAATAACAGGGAAATGATTCTTTTCATCATACGGCGCCTCCTTACAACAGCTGAGCCAGCCACATGCCGCCGTAGATCACGGCGCCGGCGATGACTGTGAACAGCGCGGCGAATTTCCAGAACTTGCCGCGGTCGGTGGGAAGGTTGCCGACGAATTTGCCTGTCTGTCCGTTCATGGCGAAGGTGAACTTCTCATCCTTGTAGGTGGTGTTGAGAAGCCATACGGGATAGAAGGCGTATTTGGTCTTGCCGTCGTGCAGACGCACGGAGGAGTACTCGGGGGTGACGGTCACATAGCCCTGTACGGTGTTGCGGAACGCGTCCTCCGTAGAGCTCTTGATACGCTCGTTGGCGCGTGTGATCGAGTCCTCGGCGCTGACGTCGTATTTGTCTGCGAAATAGCCCGACAGATAGGCGGTCTGGAAGTCGACCGCGTCGGCAAAGTTGAACGGCTCGACACTCTCCATCAGATCGTCCGCCATACGGGTGGAGCCGTCGACGGGAACATGGTCAAAGCCGATGTTGCCCGCGCGGTAGACGGAGAAGTAGGAGGTCTCGACATAGTTGTAGTTAGAATCCGACCACGCGCGCGTACGGGTTGCGCGGTAGCGGATATCGGCGTCCGCGTCCGAGTCGAACAGCCAGAACGGGACGTAGATGCCCTTGATCTCGTCGATGTGGTTCTCGTCCTTGAAGACCTTGGGAAGCAGGAACTTGCCCATCAAGTGCTTTTTGTACTGCTCCTTCGCCGCTTCTTTATCGAGCTTGAAGGGGATGACGTAGTCGGGCTTTAAGGCGCCCTGGAACTGCTGCATGATGATCGCGTGGTTGCCGCAGAAGGGACATTCGGTCGCCGCGGTGTTCTCGTCGCCGACGATCTCGCCGCCGCAGCTCTGACAGACGTAGGAGCGCAGTCCGGTCACTTCGTCTGTCGTCCACTGAGTACCGGCGTTGGTGTCCCAATCAAGGTTATCGGTGCCCTCGCTCTTGAGATCCTCGTCATACGCTTTGAGCGCTTCGACCTCGAACTCGGTGTCGCAGAAAGGGCACTTCATCTTTTGTATCGTGCTGTCAAACGCTAACGCGCCGCTGCAGCACGGGCATTTATATTCATGTACTGCCATAGATTTCTCCTTGTGCTGAAATGAATCGGTTAAGATTGCCACAGCCCGTTCGGGCTTCGCAATAACTGTGTTAAGAGCGGAAGGCTATAGGGATGCTATAGCCTTCCGAGAACACTTCAATTATACTTTGTCGTTGTCGTCGAAGGGATCGCCGCACTCGGGGCAGAACTTCGGCGGGTTGTGGGGATCTTCGGGCTCCCAGCCGCACTTGTCGCACTTGTACAGCGGAGCGCCCTCGGGCTTCTTTGCGCCGCACTCGGCACAGAATTTGCCCTTGTTCACCGTGCCGCAGGAAGGACAGGTCCAGCCGTCGGCTTCGGGCTTCTTCGCGCCGCACTCGGGGCAGAACTTGCCGGTAGCGGTCTTGCCGCAGGAGGGACAGGTCCACGCAGGCGTGCTGTTTGAGGGGTTGGTAGTCGGCTTCTGCTGTACAGGAGCCTGCTGTTGCTGCTGACCCATCTGGAAGAGGCTTGCCGCCTGGCCTGCGCCTACGCCCTGAGCCATGCCCATGCCCATGAAGCCTGCCATCGCGCCGCCTTCGTTTTTCGCGGCGTCCTGCATCGCCTGTGCCTGTGCGCCGACAAGGTGAGCCGCCGCCATATTGGGGTTCATGAACGCAGCGTTGCGCTGAACCTCCTTGAGCATCTTCTGATCCTCTTCGGGAAGGTCGACGTTCTGGAACGCGATAGATACGAGCTTTAAGCCGCGGAGCTCGCCCCATTTCTCGCTGAGGACCTCGTTAGCGGCTTTGATCATATCTTCCTCATGGTTGGGGATCTGGTTGGGACGGATCTCGAGGTTGGAGATCTTGCCGAACATGGGACGCAGCGCGTTGATGAACTCGGTCTTGAGCTGCTTGTCAATCTCGGAGCGCGGATAGTCGCCGCCTGCGAAGTTGCCGCAGACATTGGTATAGAACAGGATCGGGTTGTCGATCTTGTAGCTGTAGTAGCCGTTGCAGCGTACGCTGACGTCAAGGTCAAGACCCAGACGGCTGTCAACAACGCGGAAGGGGATGGGGTTAGCGGTGCCGAAGGGGTTCTCCATCAGCTCCTTGGTGTTGAAGTAGTAGACGCGCTGATCCTTGGGCGGTTCGCCGCCGTAGGTGAAGCGCTTTCCGATCTCCTTGAAGGTGCGCTTGATGCTGTCGCCGAAGGAGCCCGAGAAGATGGACGGCTCGGTCTGGGAATCGTAGGTGTACTCGCCGGGTACGGCGCAGAACTCCGCGACCTTGCCCTGATCGGTGATGATGGCGCACTGGCCGTCAGCTACGACAAGACCCGAACCGTTAGTGATAACGTTGTCAGATCCTTTGGTGTTGGAAGAACGGCCGGAAGTTTTCTTCTGACCCTTGCGCGCGAGCACTTCCTTCGGCATCGCGTCACAGACGAAGTATTCTTTCCACTGGTCGGCAAGAACTCCGCCGAGGGAGCCTAAGCCTGCTTTGATAAGACCCATAAAATTTCCTCCTAGAAATCAAAATTGTAGATGACAGCAAAGGGGTTTGCTGCTGCGTATTATCATACACAGACATTATACAATAAAACCTCGGTCGAATTCAAGTGCTCAAAAGAAAGAAATGATGGAAGGGCTTTGTGATAACAGCCAAAAAATTTTGCTGTTTTTATACATATTCAACATCGAAATAATCCAAATCGCTGAGATTTAGCGAAAACATCAAAAATGTGCATATTTTATTGTTAATTATGCCAAAAGGAGTTTTGCGTCGCGGGATCGCTTTTATGCCCTTCTCCAAAGATCGAGCGTGTCGGTTGACTTCATCTTCCGCTGCTCTTATAATGATTTTGTTAATCGCGCTCCGATATCGGGCGCAAATTCATAAAGTGAGGTTTTATCATGGCTTTTTGTCACCAGTGCGGCCAGCAGCTCCCCGAGGGCGCTAACGCCTGCCCCAATTGCGGTACTTTTGTCAACGGTCAGGCTCCTGTTCAGCAAGCGCCTGTACAGCAGGCTCCCGTTCAGCAGGCTCCCGTTCAGCAGGCTCCGCAGCAGAACTATCAGCAGCCCCAGCCGGGTATGCAGAATTATCAGCAGGCTCCGCAGGGCTATCAAGCTCCCGTACAGCAGCCCGCTACCCCCGAAGCGGACGTCCAGCAGAACCGCGGTATCGCGTGGCTCTCTTACGTGGGTCTTCTGTTCCTGATCCCCATGTTCGCGAGAAAAGAGTCGGAGTACTGTCAGTTCCATGTCAAGCAGGGCGCTACTCTGTTTGCGGTTGAGGTGGCATATACCATCGTCACCCGCATCCTGCTCGCGATCATCAACGCGATCTTCCCCGGCGACTGGTTCTTATATTTCTACTCTTACAGCGCGGTGTATAATGTATTCAACGTTATTTTCTCTGCCGGTTATATCTTCCTGACAGTGCTGGCGATCATCGGTATCGTCAACGCCGCTACCGGCAAGAAGAATGAGCTTCTGCTCATCGGCAAGATCCCGTGGATCGCAAAGCTGCTCGACAAGTTCTATAAGAAAGCGTAATCATTCATCGTATAAAAAAGCTGCTCCTTACGGGCAGCTTTTCTGTTGCAAACGATTATTTTTCGATAGCAGAGACGGTTGAAGCGACCTTCGGGAAGGCGTACTTGAGGTAGTCGGGGAAGACCGCGCGCCAGTACATCTCGTTGTGGATACCGTCGTCGTAGATCTTTGTGACGATCCTGTCGGCGGGGTAGCCGATCTTTTTGAGGTTGTCGGGCATGGTCTTGGCGCCGGTGCACAGCGCCTGCTCGAGTTGGTCGTTGCCGTTGCCGCAGTAGAGGTAGATCATCGGGGCGTTCACGGAGAAGTCCTTTTCACTGAGGTACTTGACCCAAGTCTCGTCGCTGTATAGCAGGAACGCGGGGGACAGTGCGCCGACGGAGGCGAACTTGTCGGGGTGCTCCATCGCGATGTAGAAGCTCTCGATACCGCCCGAGGACGATCCGCAGATATGGGTGTGTTCAAAGTCGGTGTAGACGTTGTAGTTCTCGTTGATATAGGGCATGACGGTGTCGACAACGAAATCGGAGAAATACTTGCCGTGGCCGTCCTTGTAGCTGTCCTGTGTGACCTCGCCGATGTCGGGGGTCAGCTCGTTGTCGCGCCAGCCGTCGGCGTTCTCGATACCGACGATGATGCATTTCTCACCGCCGTTCTCGGCCATCTGCAGGGCGCTTTCGGCGACAGCCCAGCTGCCGGTCGAGGTCGCGGAGCGGTCAAAGAGGTTCTGACCGTCGGTTATGTAGATGACGGAGTATTTGTCGGCGGAATTCTTGTCATAATCCTCGGGCGTCCAGATCAGGATGTCCTTGGTGCGCTTTTCGTAGTCAAAGGTCTTGCGCTCGTATTTCGGGGTGTATTCCGCCGTACCGGGATAGCTCCTGCCCGTGCTGAGATCCCACGCTTTGACATAATCGTTATAGGCGAGCTCCTCGGACTTTGTGCCGTCGACGTCGAGGATGACGCGGTCGTACTTGGCGGTATCGGCATGACCGGTGAAGAGGGCGGTATCGTTTTCACCGTCTTTCTTTTGCAGCTTGACCTCGAGCGTGTCGCCGCTGTCGGTGTTCTTGAAGGCAGCGGTCACTTCTTTGCGCGAGGACTTGTCGGTGACGGACAGAAGCGGCGTTTTGTCGCCGGCGCCGCAGGCGGCGAGGATGGACGCGAGCATGACGGTGCAGATCAGAAAGCTGATGACTCTTTTCATATCAATTCTCCTTTTCTCCGGGGAGCCCCGGAACTTTGTTGGTTTTTGCAGAGTATGGATTTTTATTCACTACCGGCGGCGGGATCTCGTTTGTCTGCACCGAGTAGGGATTTTTGTTTTTGACGGGCGGCGTAGGCGGTACGGAGTTTGCCCACGCGCCCAGTCCCCAAAGCACCAGCATCCAGATGATCATGTACAGCAGAAACGCGCCGAAGTACACCAGGCAGTACCACCACTTGATGTACTGCGGGATGATGAAGTGCAGTACCAGCAGGATCCACCCGGGGATGGTGAGCCGGAAGTTGAGCATGATGTTGAATAAAAGGATCAGGAAAAACGAGCCTGTCCGTGAGGTTCTGCGCATGATTTTCTCCTTATGGTTTGTTGATTCTGTTGACGGTATAGCGATGACCGCTGTCGAGGGTGAAGTCGTCATATATGCCCTCGGTGATGTACAGGCTGCCGTCGTCGGTCAAGATGACGCAGTCGAAGCCGTCGTGGGTTCGGTAATAATCTGTCGCTTTGTCTAGCCCCATGACGAAGAGGGCGGTGGACATCGCGTCGGCTTTGGCGCCGTTATCGGTGACGATGGTGAAGGACGCGATATGGTTGTCGGCAGGCTTGGCGGTAGCGGGATCGAGGATGTGGATATAACGCTTGCCGTCGCGCTCAAAATACCGCTCATAGCCGCCCGAGGTAGCGACAATGCCTAAATCGCAAGAAAGATAGCCGAAATAGCCCGCGGGATTCTCGGGATCGGCGATCCCGACCTTGAAACGGCTGCCGTCGGGCTTCTTGCCGAAGAGACCGATCGTACCGCCGAGGTTGAGGACAGCCGCCTGTGCTTTGCTGTTGTTGAGCAGCTCGATGGATCTGTCCGCGGCATAGCCCTTTGCGACCGCGCCGAGATCGAGCATGACGCCGTCGGGTATTCTCACGCCGTTGTCGCTGAGCTTGACGGCGGTATAGTCGATATGATCGGCGAGCGTTTTCAGCTCGCTGTCGGAGGGGACGCGGTATTCGCCCGTGGTAAAGCCCCACGCGGTCACAGCGGGATAGACGGTGATGTCGAAGAAGCCGTCAAGATCGCCGCACAGCTGTAATGATCGGTTCAGCAGGTCGGCGGTATCTTCGCTGACGGCGGCGGATTTTTCGGTATTCAGATGATGGATCTCGCTGTTTTCGTCGGTGGCGTCCAGCGCACGGTCGAGCGAGAGGATCTCTTCCTTGATCTCTGCGCCGATCTCCTCGTCGCCGTAGACGGTGAGGGTCATCAGCGTATCCATCGCTTGAAAGGAGCTGCTCTCGGGCTTTGTGCCGCCGCAGGCGGACAGCGCGAAGAGCATGATGATGATCGCGGCGCACAGAGCGCTTTTTGTTGATTTTCTCATAAACCAAGAGTATCACATTATCACAGATTAGTCAATTATTGCGAGTTGCAACTTTCGGATATTTATGCTAAAATAATGGAACATTGACACGGATTTAACGAAATGTTCACAAAACATAAATATTGTATTATTATTTTATGAATATAATTTAGTTAACGAAAATGAAGATCAAAGTATTTATCATCATTATCGCAGCGATCTTTTTGATCGGTATCGTCGGCTCGGCGATCGTGCTGACAGCTCCCAAAAAGAGCACGGCTCGGATCATATCCGACGGTCAGATCGTTGAAACGATCGATCTTGACGCCGCAGAAGATCGCACCTTTGACGTAAGCTACGGTGGATACGTCAACACCGTCGAGATCAAGGATCATCGTATTAGGATCAAAGACGCCGACTGTCCCGACAAGACCTGCGTCAACATGGGATGGCTCAAAAGCTCCTCTGCCCCGATCGTCTGTCTGCCGCACCGCTTGGTGATCGAGTTTGCGGACGGGACGGATGATATCGACGCGGTCACGAGGTAAGCCATGAGCAAGCATATCAGAAGATTGACGGAGCTGGCGGTGCTGACCGCGGTTTCGCTGATCATATTCGCAGTCGAGCTGCAGATCCCCAATCCCTTTCCTATCCCGGGGATAAAACTGGGGCTCGCTAATATCATCACCGTCTATGCGGTCTATCATTACAAGGCGCATGAGGTCGCGGCTGTCGTTGCGGTACGGCTGCTTTTGGGCGCGGTCTTCAGCGGCAACTTCGCGGCGTTGATCTACAGCGCATCCGGCGCAGTGTTGTGTCTCTTAGGGATGCTCATATTAAGACGGTGGATCGATGAAAAGCATATGTGGGTCGCGTCGGTGTTAGGCGCAGTCCTGCATAACACGGGTCAGATGGCGGCGGCGCTGTTGGTGACACGAACACCGCAGCTGATGCTGTACTATCCGTTCCTGTTGGTATCGGGATGCCTTGCGGGACTGTTCACGGGGCTGTGTGCTCAAGCAGTCAGCGCGCGATTCAAACGAAAAAAGTAGGGTAAGTTAGGAGGTAAGATCATGAAAAAACGTTTATTTGTCATAACCGCGGTAGGTTTATGTATCATCCTGTTCTTCGTCAGCGTTGCGGGCGCGATGGATACGAAGAAAGAAATGGATATGAATATCATCCGTGAAAAGCTGAATGATCGCTTTCTGGCGATGATGGATGATCGGAATTTCTCCGGTGTGGCTTATGCCGTGTATAAAGGTTCGGTCGTCTTTGACGGCGGCAGGGGTGAAGCGACGGATGACGAGGCCTGTACGAGCGATACCGCCTTCGGCGTAGCTTCGGTATCGAAGCAGTTTACAGCCGCGAGCATCATGCAGCTGTATGATCGCGGTAAGCTCGACGTCAAGGATAAGCTGAGCAAGTATTTCCCCGATTACAAATACGGCGATAAGATCACCGTAGAACATCTTTTGTACCAGCGTTCGGGTATCCCCGACTTTGCGGTAGAGAATGTCGATAACATGGTCGACGTTGTTACCTACGGCGACGAGTATGAGCGTTTTGTGATCTCCGACAAGGGATCTGAAAAGGAAAACCGCGACAGGATCCGCGAGTACTTCCTGTCAAAGGACCTGCTCTTTGAGCCGGGTGAGATGTACGACTATTCCGATTCGAACTACTCGCTGCTCGCCGAGATCGTTTCTCGGGTTTCCGGTATGGAGTACCATGACTATGTGCGTCAGAATATCTTCAAGCCGCTTTTGATGAAACATTCGACGTTTATCGACAACTTTGATGAGGATTTCAACGAGACTATTGCCGCGCCCGATCTCAGCGAATTCGGCAGGAATTACTTTGAGGTCAAAGGCCTGGAATACGGCTGCGGCGATATCCTGACCACTCCGAAGGATCTGTACCGCTGGTATAAAGGTCTGATGGGCGGGCAGGTCGTCAAGAAGGATACCCTCGCGATGATGACGCAGAACTACAGCAAGGAGGAGGAGCTCGGCTACGGCTACGGTCTGATGGTCAGCGATACGAGCGACAGCAAGACGCTGTTCCACTACGGCTACGTTCCTTCATACTACAGCTCGGTCTTCTATATCCCCGAGCAGGATTTCTTCATGACGGTCATCGCCAACAGATACGGGGAAGATGAAACCGACGATCCCCATGAGCTGGCGGCGGATATGGCGAAATACGCCGGCAGAGTCATCGGAGTACGCTTGAGAGATATCGAATAACAGTCAGAAAGCCTGCAACGCGTGATGTTGCAGGCTTTTGTTATGTGATGAAACGGAAAATCAGCCAGCAGACGCCGTATAACAGCGGCTGGTGGATCAGGTAGATGGAAAGGCTGTGCCTGCCGATGAAGTCGAGCACGGGGATCCGCAGGCGGAAAAATCGGTCGAAGCCTTTGTCGGCGATCCATCGCCACAGCTCAAAGCCGAACAGATACAGGAAGATCCACGGAATGATGGGGAAGTAGTCGGCAGAATAAAAGCTGTTCGGCGGAAATCCGAGGAAGGCGAGCCATCGGAATCGGTATATCGCTTCGGGAAGCCGGATCAGAGGATAGCCGAACAGTCCGATGAAGCCGTTTGGGACGCCGTACAGCAGCATGAACAGGAGGAAAAAGATCAGCATACCGATCAAGGGCTTGATACGGCTGAGCTCACGGCGCAGGGCGAAGGTGATCAGCATCGCGCAGCCCAGCAGATTGAGAACGCCGAACCGGATCGCCTGCTCGGGCATGACCAGCACCGTGACGATCGTGATCAGAAAACCGCAGAGGTTGGTGATGATGCCGTGTCGGTAACCGTGGCGCGAAAAGTTCATCGACATACCGGATACGATATTGAAGGTGCAGCAGATGAAGCGCTCCCAGATGATCACGGGGATGGCTCTGTAAAAGCCTGTCCATACGCCGAAAACGCAGAATATGTCATAGCACAGATGGTATAGGACCATGTTGATGATCGCTGCGGCGCGGATCGCGTCGATCAAGCTGTAGCGGTCGGCTTTTTTGATATCGGTCATTATTCACCTCGATAGTTTGCTCTGTTTCGGTGTGTCGATGAAATGAGCGGATCAGTCGAGCTCTATATCGAGAAAACCGTTCAGCCCTTGAAAGGCGAGGGTCTTGATCTGGCTGCTGATCTCCTCGACAGGCTCGCTGCGGTCGGAGTTGAACCAGCGCCTGTACACAGCGACCATCCCCGATATCATGAACTCGAGCATGATATCGACGTGAACCTCGTCTACATCCACATACTGCATGATCAACGTCTTGACCTTACCGGTCAGCATGTCGGTAATCTTGCTGGACAGGCTGACGTTGGAGTTCATGCTCAGCAGATAACCGAAGAAGTCCATATCGGCGTTGATGATGTTCGTCAGCTTTTCAAAGATCAGATTGGGTCTGTTCAAGCTGTTCTTGAAGTCGATCTCGGTCAGCGCCGCGTCAAAGTGGCTGACGACGTCGTTTTCGATCTCGTCAATGACCTCGTGGACGCCGGCGTAGTAGTTGTAAAAGGTCTTGCGGTTGATGTCGGCCTCCGCGGCGATATCGCTGATGGTGATATCGTTGATGTCCTTCTGCGAAAGAAGCTTGGCAAAAGCGTTTTTGATGGCGCGTTTGGTCTTGATGACCCTGCGGTCGGGAGCGCGTTTTTCCGTTGTCATGATCAGCCTCCGGGGTACGCATAAAAATACACAGATGTGGTATTTTCTACAATTAACGACAGGTTTGTGGTAATTACACCACTATGTTGATCGAATGGAGTTGCACAAATATTCTGCAATTTGTATTATATTACACATATGGGGTGAAAGTCAAGAATAGGATCAAAGGGTTTCTTGCCAAACCGCCGGGAAAGATCGTTCCTTTGGTTTGACGCGGCAACGAATTTGATCCTGTGTCCTAAGGAAAGGAGAGCGTATGAGGATCTTGATCATGTCCTACAACGCGCTGCCCGACGCGGGCGCGGCGTTGGCGGAACAAGCTAAGGAAAACGGCTCGGTCGTTGAAACGCTGGAGCTGAAAAAACTGATGTCGCTCTCCCGACGCTCCGCTTCGCGGTACAGCCGTTTTGTGCAAAGCGCGAAGGAGCTGCTCGGCGCGCTTTATAAGGCGTACGATCCGCTCGACTACACGTTTATCAGCGCGCTGACGCGATATATCAACGACAGTGATATCGACGCGGCGGTCTGCACCGACCTATACTCGGTCAAGGTGATGTCGCTGTCAAAGCAGGCGGGCTTGCGACCGCTGTGCTACGCGCTCATCTCCGACTATGAGGCGGCGTCGATCCGTTCATCCGCTTTGCTGGACGGTTATTTTATCGCCCGGGAGGAGATAAAATATTATATGACGCGGCGCGGGATCGGACCCGACCGGCTGTATGACTTCGGTCTGCCGGTGCCGAAGGCGTTTCGCAACACGCTGGGAAAATACGGCGCGCGAAATTATCTGGTCATCCCGCAGGATAAGCGCGTGTATCTGTTCTTGGCAGGCGGGATGAGCTTTGAAGAGGTCCGCGATATCTGTGTCGAGATGCTCGACGCCGAGGACGAGGATTTTTTGCTCTATGTTCTCTTGCCGCGTGACAGCGAGATCAGAGAAAAGCTCGGTCAGCTGTTTTTTGACGAGAACAGCATCCGCGTGATCACGCTGACAAAGAGCTTGAACATCTATATGGAGGGCGCGGACGTCGTGATGACTAAGCCGCTTGCCTTCGAAAGCTATGAGGCGGCTGTGGCAGGGACGCCTCTGGTGCATATCATGACCTCGCGCGGCGGCGACCGCAGGATGGCGGAGTTCTTCGCGGCGCAGGATATGTCGCTGAAAGCCGTGTCGGTACGCGATACGATCGCCCAGGCGCGGCGGCTCGCCAGAGAACAGGCGCTCGCCCAGAGGATGAAAAACAAACAGTCGCAGTTTGCCCGTGCGGACGCTGCGGACAGGATACTGGAGACCATCATGAGTTTCCGACAGAATAAAGGTTAAAGGAATAGTTTTATATGATAAAGCAAATAGACGGAATCATGTATCTGAATATGCTGCGCGCGGGCGCTCAGCGGCTCAACGAGAACCGCGACACGGTCAATGATCTGAACGTGTTCCCGATCCCCGACGGCGATACGGGCGACAATATGTTCATGACGGTCAACGCCGGCGCGACCAAGGCACAGAAAAGCGAAATGATCGCTCAGACCGCTGACAGCGCGGCGCATGAGATGCTGCTCGGCGCGCGGGGCAACTCCGGGGTGATCCTCTCGCGGATCTTTTCGGGGCTCGCAAAGGGTATGGATGACGCGGCTGTCCTTGACGTAGAGGGCTTTATCGCGGCGTTGAGACAGGGAGTGACCGAATCGTACGGCGCGGTGTCGACGCCGGTCGAGGGCACGATCCTCACCGTATACCGCGAAGGCGTGGAAAAGGTCGCGCAGCTTCATCCGCAGAGCTTTGAGGAGCTGTTCGATATCCTGCTCCCCGAGCTGACAGAAGCCTTGGAACGCACGCCCGATCAGCTGGATGTGCTCAAAGAAGCCGGCGTTGTCGATTCGGGCGGCGCGGGATTCGTCTACATCGCGCAGGGGATGCAGGAGGCGCTATCGGGCAACAGCTTCGAGGCGCTGACCGTCAGCGGCGGCGTACAGCCGGTGCAGGTGGATCTCGACGCGTTCACCGAGGACAGTGTGCTGGAGTACGGCTACTGTACCGAATTTTTGCTGCGTCTGCAAAAGAGCAAGATCGATATCGACGCGTTTGATCTCGACGATTTCATCGCGTGGCTCAACTCGGTGGGCGATTCGGTCGTTTGTTTCAGAGAGGGCACGATCGTCAAGGTACATGTCCATACCAAACGTCCCGGCGATATCCTCAACCACTGTCAGCGGTACGGTGAGTTTCTGACAACGAAAATGGAGAATATGACGCTCCAGCACAACGGCAGCCACGGGATGCAGGAGCTGAAATTGAAGAAGCGCAAGCCCCAAAAGCCCTATGCGATCGTGACCGTTGCGGCGGGAGACGGTATCAAAGAACTGTTCACCTCCCTCGGGTGCGACGTAGTGGTCGACGGCGGTCAGAGCATGAATCCCTCTGCCGAGGATCTTGTCAAGGCGTTTGAGCAGACGGACGCGCAGACGATCTATGTGTTCCCCAACAACAGCAACATCATCCTCACCGCCGAACAGGCGGCTCAGCTTTACGATAACGCGGATGTGCGTATCATCCGCTCCAAGACCATCGGCGAGGGTTACTCCGCGATCTCGATGTTCGACCCCGAGATCGGCGACGCCGACGCTGTGACAGAGAATCTCAACGAGATCATCAGCGGTGTGGTGACCGGCATGGTATCACGCGCGTCACGCGACGTCTCGGGCGGTACGGTCGAGGTCGTCAAGGATGATTTCATCGGCTTTGTCGGCGATGAGATCTATGTAGATGAAAAGTCCGCGGAGAACGCGATGCTCGCCTTGTGCGAAAAGCTCAAAGCGGGTGATTACGATATCCTGTTGATCCTGGCGGGAGCGGACGCCGATGACAGCGCCGCTTCCGAAATGGCGGATCAGCTCAGCAACAAGTACAAACGCTCAGAGGTTATCATGGTCAACGGCGGTCAGCCGATTTACGACTATATATTGATACTGGAATAAACCGATTGATCACTTATCAAGAAAGGATTCATTATGCTTGTTTTATTTACCGACACCGACACCGATCTGACTCCTAAGGAAGCGAAAGAATTCGGCTATCACATGATCAGCATGCCGTACTCCATCGACGGCGTGACCACCTATCCGTATGAGGACTTTGACGAGTTCGACGCGCACGCGTTCTATGACAAGCTGCGCTCGGGCGTTTTGCCGAACACCTCCGCGATCTCCGAGCAGCGGTACAAGGATTACTTTGAGCCGTTCTTCAAGGCGGGCGACGATATCCTGTATGTACACTTTTCGCGCAATATGACCGCGACCTTTGACAACATGGACGTCGCCGTCAAAGAGCTGCTCGAAAAGTACCCCGACCGCAAGTTCTACGAGATCGACACGATGGGCATCACCCTGTGCTCGCTGCTGACGGTTCTGGAGATCGGAGACATGTATAAAGCGGGAAAGTCCGCTGAGGAGATGCTCGAGTGGGCTAAGACCGAGGTGAACAAGGTCGGCTGTTACTTCTTTGCCGACGATCTGAAGTTTTTCAAGCACAGCGGCAGGGTGTCCGGTATCGCCGGAACGATGGGTACGCTGCTCGGCATCCGTCCGATCATCTATATGAACGAAGAGGGCAAGATGGTCTCTGTCGGCAAAGAAAAGGGCAGGGTCAAGGCGATGGAGCGCTTGGTGAAGTACGTTGAGGAGCTCGGCGAGGACGTCAAGGAGCACCGCGTACTGATCGGTCACGCGGATTGCCGCGAGATCGCCGATGAGATCGAGAAGCTGCTCAAGGAGCGCTACGGCAGCGACCTGCGTACACAGATCGTGGACGTCAATCCGACGGCGGGCAGCCACTGCGGTCCCAACACCGTGGGCGTCTGCTTCCATGCCAAAAGAAGAAGCTTGTAAGAGGGCATTATGATAACTGTCAGAGAAGTGAAAACGAAAAAGGAACAGAAGCAGTTCATCGACTTTCCGCTTGAGCTGTATCGCGATTGTCCCTACTTTGTTCCTCCGCTCTACGGCGATGAAAAGAGCATGTTCAAGCCCGATTTTACCTATAACGACTGCTGTGATATCATCAACTTCCTTGCCTTTGACCATGACAAGGTCGTCGGCAGGATCCAGGGGATTATCCAGCGTGCGGCAAATAAAAAGAATCATGAGAAGCGGGTGCGCTTCACCCGTTTTGATGCGATCGAGAACCTTGAAGTTGCCGAAAAGCTCTTCGGCGCGGTGGAAGCCTGGGCAAAGCGGAAGGGCATGGATACCATCTGCGGACCGCTCGGCTTCTCCGATCTCGAACGCGAGGGCTTGCTGGTGGACGGTTTTGACCGGCTCTCGACCTTTGAGGAGCAGTATAACTACGCCTACTACGGCGAGCTGATCGAAAAGCTCGGCTTTGAGAAAGAGGTCGACTGGACGGAGAGCAAGATCTATCCGCCCGACACCGACGACGGCACCATGCGGAAGATGGCGGACTTCGTCATGAAGCGCTACAACCTGCATTTCGGTCAGGCGAAGAATATCAACGATTTTATCGACAAATACGGCGACGATTTCTTCGGGCTGATCGACAGAGGTTATGAGAATCTTTACGGCACGGTTCCCTTTACCGAGGCGATGAAGAACGAGATCATCAAGTCGTTCAAGCTGATCGTCGACCTAAAGCATGTGGCGATCATTCTCGATGAAAACGGCAAGGCGGTCTGTATCGGCGTATGTTTTCCGTCGATCGCGAAGGCGGTGCAGAAGTCAAAGGGCAAGCTCACGCCCCTTGCGCTGATTCGCCTGTTGAAGGCGATCAAGCATCCGTCGGTCATCGACTTCGGTCTGATCGCGGTCGACCCGACCTACCTCAACCGCGGCGTATCGACGGCGATCTCGGCGGAGATCTTGAAGATCCTGCAGGACGAGAACATCGAGTACGCGGAAACGAATCTCAATCTCGAGGATAATGCCGCGATCCAGAACCAGTGGAAGCGCTTCAAGGAAGTCAAGCATAAGCGCAGACGCGCGTATGTGAAAAAGTTGGTGTGATATGAAGATCATTGTAGACTGCTTCGGCGGCGACAAAAGCCCCTCGGCGAACGTGGGGGGCGCTGTGCGCGCCCTCAATGAGCATGACGATTTGCGCCTAATCTTGACAGGCGATGAAGATACAATCAAGAATGAACTTGACCGGCTGGGCTATACGGGCGACAGGATCGAGATCGTCCATGCGCCCGAGGTGATCACCGGCGAGGATAAGCCCACCGACGCGATCCGCCTCAAGCGTGAAAGCTCGATGATCAAGGCGATCACGATGCTGAGAAAGGATCCCGAGATCTCCGGCGTGGTATCGACCGGCGCGACCGGCGCGCTGATTGCCGCCGCGACCCTGCGGATCGGACGCATCCGCGGCATCCGCCGACCCGCGTTCTGTCCGCTGCTGCCCACGATGGACGGCGGTATCGTCGGCATCTGCGATTCCGGCGCGAATGTGGACATCACCCCCGAGATGTTGTTGCACCAGGCGATCATCGGCTCGGCGTATCTGAAACATGTATACGGGATCGAGAGTCCGCGCGTCGCGATGCTGAACATCGGCGTGGAGAGCGAAAAGGGCGACGATCTGCGCAAGACCGCCTACCCGATGCTCAAAGCGTGTGAGAGTATCAACTTTGTCGGCAACATGGAGAGCCGCGACCTGCTCTCGGGCAAATATGATCTCGTCGTGTGCGACGGCTTCTCGGGCAACGTGCTGGTCAAGACGACCGAGGGCACGGCGCTGGAGCTGCTCAAAAAGCTGAAAAAGGATATCTACAGCAAGACGATCTACAAGCTCGGCGCGGCGCTGATGAAGAAGATGTTCATGGAGGAAAAGGAGTTCATGAACTATCACAACTACGGCGGCTCGGTGCTGCTGGGCTGTGAGAAGACCATCGTCAAAGGTCACGGAAGCTCGGACGCGAACGCGGTGCGCATTTGTATCGATCAAGCGTACAAGATGTCCGCGGGCGCGATGAACGCCGAGATCGAAAACGCTTTGGCAAAATTGCAGGTCAATTGATAAATAGATAAAGGAGAATGATCATGTTTGAAGAATTGAAAAAGGTTTTGGACGAACAGCTTCACCTGAACGGTATGGAGATCACCAAGGAGAGCCGTATCAAAGAGGATCTCGGCGCGGACAGCCTCGACATCCTCCAGCTCTTGATGACCATCGAGGAGGAGCACGGCATCACCATCCCCGACGAGGAGCTGGCGACCTTCGAGACCGTCGGCGATATCGTCAACTTCCTTGAGAAAAACAAATAAGGCTATGGCAAAAACAGCGCCGCGGCAGTCAGATGACTCCGCGGCGTTTTTATTTAAAATAGTCATTGCGAGGGGCGCAAAGGAAAAGGTAGAGATTGCCACGTCAGAACCTTGTTCCTCCTCGCAATGACAATCTGAAATGCGCCCCGTGGCAATCTCAAGCGATTAAAAGGGTCAAATACCCCGTTGCTTGCAGCGCAAGAGCCCGTAGGGAAGGATTTATCCTTTTCCCCGCCCGAGCATAGCGAGGGTAAAGTGTCCGGCGGACACTTTAGTGCTTGCACCGGGGAAGTTTATTATGCGGGGATTCGAGCATAAACAAAAAAAGCAGGCGTAAAGCCTGCTTTTATCGTTTGATTGACAAAATCACGCGGATGCGTTCAGACGCTTCGCCAGAGAAGACTTCGCTCTCGCGGCAGTGTTCTTGTGCAGAATGCCCTTCGCAACGGCCTGGTCGATTTTCTTAGTAGCAAGACGTACCGCCTCAGCCTTATCATCAGCGTTTGTATCAGCCGCAATGTATGCCTTCTTGATGTAGGTCTTGAGGCCTTAACGCGCTTCTTAGCTGATTTAATATTCGGCATTGTCCCACCTCCTTAAAAAACAATAAATAGTAATCCGAATTCGGTTTAACACGGCACCGAAAACGGGTATAAACGTTCTCACGTACAATCAATAATACCATTAATACGCGTAAAATGCAAGTGTTTTATGGATTTTCTGCGGATTTTTTTGACGGTAGTAGCTGTGCGCAGGGATATCCACAAGATGTTGTGGCAGTTTTGTGATCAACCCTTGTTCCTGCGCCAGAAATACCAGATCAAACAGCCGATCAGCACCGCCGCCGCGACGCCGCGGTAGATCCAGCCATAGGTGCCGCTCTTCATGTCGACCTCGGTGAGGGTGTTGATCAGCTCCCATACGCCTAAGAACACCATGAAGCCCGACAGCACGAAGAGGAAACGGTTTTCTCGCAGCGCCATGATGAAGAGATAGACGGCGATGGCGAACCAAACTACTGTGTATAGCCAGCCCATTATTTGTCCCTCTTCTTGCGCTTCGACTTGGTGCGTGTCATAAACAGGATGAAGATGTAGTACAGCACGATCAGGATGGTGCCGATGCGATCAACGTAGCCCGGAACCGGTGAGGTGGGGTAGAGCTCGTAGATCAGATAGGAAAAGATCTGCCACGCGCCTTGAAAGATCAGATAGAACGCCATCGGGCGCAGCAGGGTGATCTTGCGGAAATACGGCGTGAGCATGATGATTGCCGCGGCAAAACAGACGATCGCTGTCGCGAATGCGAGGATCATGGTTATCAACTCCATGTATCAATCAGTAGGGGAGAGGCTTGCTCCTCCCGTTTTTTGATGTAAATATAATCTACCTTTAGTATATAGATTTTGTCGGGAAATGTCAACCTTGGAGAACGGTGAATGGAGAATGGTGAACGGTGAAGGGAGGGCTTCGCCCTCGCCCATTGAAAAAGGAACGGCAACGTTTCTGCTCAAAACAAAATATGGATCTAATACTAATACTAATCCTTGATAAAAACACCTTAATATCTATTGCTACTTAGTGTTAGTGCTTGCACCGGGGAAGTTTATTTGTTTTCTTGATTTTGGGAGCTTTACAAAAAATTCACAAATAAAATATTGACTTTTTCTGATTTTGGGTTATACTATGAATTGTAAGTTAGCACTCGACCATCGAGAGTGCTAAACGCATTCAGCCGACAATCGGTTGAAATTGCCACGGGCTGAAGCCCTCGCAAAGACATTGGAAAAGCGCTCCGACCGTTAGCGATGACAAAGGAGGCGACAGCATGGGGCTCGCTTTACGAAAAGAAAAGATCCTGTCGGCTGTCGTTGAAAGCTACATCCGCTCGGGCGAGCCGATCGGATCGAAGGCACTTTTGGAGGAGACCGATCTGAACGTTTCTTCCGCGACCGTCCGCAACGATCTGAAAGCGCTGGACGACGAGGGTTACCTCAGACAGCCGCACACCTCGGCGGGACGTGTTCCGACAAAGCAGGGGTATCGCTACTACATCGACAACCTGATGCAGCCGGTGATCCTGCCCGAGAGGCTGAGGGAGAGTATGGAGCGCAACATCCGCTCGTCGGGCGGCGCTCCGGAAAGCATTTTGGCGAGAACCGCGTCTGTGCTGTCCCGGCTGACGAAAGCCGCCGCTGCCGCGACGACCCCGTCGTCGGATGAAGCGCGCGTCCATCGGATCCGCTTCGTATCGACAGGCCGCCACACCTCGATGGCGGTGCTGGTCACCTCGAACGGCATGGTGAAGTCAAGGCTGTTCCGCTGCGAATTCGTTTTGACGCCGCAGCTTTTGCAGATGTTTGACAAGGCGGTCAACGAGGCTTTCGCGGGTGTGAAGCTCAAGGATATCACACAGGGCTTCTTACAGACTGCCGCTTCGGGCATGGGCGAGCTGACGCTTTTCATCCCCGATGTGCTGGTAGCGATCTACGAAGCCGTGCAGGAAGCCTTGCAGATCAATGTGACCGTAGCGGGTCAGACGAATCTGCTGTTTTCGGACAGCTATGACTTTGACAGCGCACGCAACACGATCCGGTTTCTCTCCGATACGAAAAGTATCTCCGGACTGCTCAATAACAGCCGTACCCATATGATCTATCTCGGCGAGGAGAGCAGGATCCCGGAGCTCAGACACAGCGCGGTAGTCACGGCGCGTTATGAGATCGGCGGAGAAAATGCCGGTGCAGTCGCAGTGATCGCGCCGCTGAGGATCGATTACAGAACCATTATGAGCGAGGTCATCTTCGCGGCGGGATGTGTGTCCCGCGCGATAGGCGACTTACTCTAAGGAGTGTGAACAACCATGAAGAAAGAAAAGAAAAAGCCCGAGGTCGAGGAAACCGAACAGGTGACCGAGGCTGAGAAATCTACAGAGGAAACGGCGGAAGAAGTCGTTGAAGAAAAGAAAGAACCGACAGCAGAAGCAAAGCTGACAGAGGAGCTGAAGGCGGAAAAGGAAAAATACATCCGGCTGTTTGCCGAGTACGATAACTACCGCAAGCGCACCTCGGCGGAGAAGCTCCAGATCTATGACGACGCTACCGCGCACGCGGTCAAAGAGCTCCTGCCGCTGGCTGACAGCATGACCAACGCTCTCGCTCAGTTTGAGGGCAAGGATGTTCCCGAAGAGTTCAGCAAGGGCATCGAGCTGATCGCCCAGCAGCTAAAGACCTGCTTGGAAAAGCTCAAGGTCGAGGCGTTCTGTGAGGTAGGCGACACCTTTGATCCCGAGCTGCACAACGCGGTCTCGATGGTCGAGGATGCGGATCTCGGTGAGAACACGATCTCTGCGGTCTATCAGAAGGGCTACAAGATCGGCGACAAGATCATCCGCCACGCGATGGTCGTTGTGGCAAATGCTTGACGCATTTGCCGGTGAATGGTGAATAATGAATAGTGAAGGGAAACGCTAACGCGTTTTAGATTGAAATGCCGCAGATAAAGCGGTAAAGTAACTCACTCTGTTCGATATTCATTTATATAAATTGTATTATTCATTATTGTCTATTATCTATTCATAATTATTTTATTTCGGAGGTATTATTATGGCAAAAACTATCGGTATCGACTTAGGTACAACCAACTCTTGTGTAGCAGTTATTGAGGGCGGCGAGCCCGTTGTTATCGCAAACGCCGAGGGCGCGAGAACCACTCCGTCCGTCGTCGCTTTCTCCAAGACCGGCGAAAGACTGGTCGGTCAAGTCGCGAAGCGTCAGGCGATCACCAACCCCGACCGCACCGTTTCTTCTATCAAGAGAGAGATGGGCACGAACTACAAGGTAAACATCGACAACAAGGCTTACACTCCGCAGGAGATCTCCGCGATGGTACTGCAGAAGCTGAAGGCTGACGCCGAGGCATATCTCGGCGAGACCGTCAACTCCGCTGTTATCACCGTTCCGGCTTACTTCACCGACGCTCAACGCCAGGCGACCAAGGACGCGGGCAAGATCGCGGGTCTCGAGGTCAAGCGTATCATCAACGAGCCTACCGCGGCGGCTCTCTCCTATGGTATAGATAAGGAAAACGACCAGAAGGTCATGGTCTACGACCTCGGCGGCGGTACCTTCGACGTTTCCATCATCGAGATCGGCGACGGCGTTCAAGAGGTCTTGGCTACCGCGGGTAACAACCGTCTGGGCGGCGACGACTTCGACCAGCGCATCATCGACTGGATGGTACAGTCCTTCAAGACCGAGACAGGCGTAGACCTCTCCGGCGATAAGATGGCGATGCAGCGACTCAAAGAGGCTGCCGAGAAGTCTAAGATTGAGCTTTCCGGCGTAACCACCTCTAACATCAACCTCCCGTTCATCACCGCTGACGCAACCGGCCCCAAGCACCTCGACCTCACCTTGACCCGCGCGAAGTTCAACGAGCTGACCGCTGATCTGGTCGAAAAGACCATGGGTCCCGTCCGCACCGCTCTGTCCGACTCCGGTCTGTCTATCGGCGAGATCAACAAGGTTCTGATGGTCGGCGGTTCCTCCAGAATCCCGGCGGTACAGGACGCTGTCAAGGCGCTGATCGGCAAAGAGCCGTTCAAGGGCATCAACCCCGACGAGTGCGTCGCGATCGGCGCCGCTATCCAGGCAGGCGTTCTCGGCGGCGAGGTCGACGGTCTCTTGCTGCTCGACGTTACTCCGCTTTCTCTGGGCGTTGAGACCATGGGCGGCGTTATGACCAAGATCATCGACCGCAACACCACCATCCCGACCAAGAAGAGCCAGATCTTCTCTACCGCGGCAGATAACCAGACGCAGGTAGAGATCAATATCCTGCAGGGCGAGCGTGAGTTTGCCCGCGATAACAAGCAGCTCGGTCTGTTCGCGCTGACCGGTATCGCTCCCGCTCCCCGCGGCATCCCGCAGATCGAGGTCACCTTCGACATCGACGCGAACGGTATCGTCAACGTATCCGCAAAGGATCTCGGTACCGGCGCGCAGCAGCAGATCACTATCTCCAACACCTCCAACATGTCCAAGGACGATATCGACAAGGCGGTCAAGGAAGCGGAGCAGTATGCGGCTGAGGACAAGAAGCGCAGAGAAGAGGTCGACGCGAAGAACGAAGCCGAGCAGGTCGCTTATCAGGCTGAGAAGCTGATCTCCGACAACGGCGACAAGATCGCCGAGGATGACAAGAACACCCTCAACACCAAGATCGCGGCTGTCAAGGAGGCTATCTCCAAGAATGACGCGGATCTGATCAAGGCTTCTAAGGACGATCTGATGAAGAGCCTGCAGGATATCGGCGCGAAGATGTACCAGCAGAACGCCGCGGCTCAGCAGGCGGCCGGCGCACAGCCCGGCGCTGATCCGACACAGGGCGCGGCTCCGAATAACGGCGGCAACGACGGCAACGTTTACGACGCCGATTACAAGGACGTAGACTAATCAATTTGAAATCAAAATGAGGAATTAGGAATTTCTCTTTACGATTCAGACACTTTATGATATGATAGACGGGCGGGTAACAGCTCTTACGATTACCCGCCCGCATCATGCGTTATATAGCTTCCTCTCGGGAGGCTGACTCCATTGAAACGTGGTGAAACCATGGCAGATAAACGAGATTACTATGAGGTCTTAGGCGTCAACAAGGGCGCTTCGGACGATGAAATAAAAAAAGCGTACCGCCAAGCGGCGAAAAAGTACCATCCCGACCTGCACCCCGGCGACAAAGAAGCTGAGGAAAAGTTCAAAGAGGTTAACGAGGCGTACGAGGTGCTGTCCGACAGCGAGAAGAAGGCGCGCTATGACCAGTTCGGTCACGCGGGCGTAGATCCCAACTACGGCGCGGGCGGAGCGGGATCGCCCTTTGGTCAGGATATCGACTTCGGCGACATCTTCTCGAGCTTCTTCGGCGGCTTCGGCGGCAGACGGAGCGCAAACCCGAACGCTCCCCGACGCGGCTCGGACATCGAGATACAGCTGTATATCAGCTTTGAAGAAGCGGCAAAGGGATGCAAGAAAACCGTGCAGTATCAGGCGATCTCGACCTGTAAGGACTGTAACGGTACAGGCGCGCAGAAGGGTACGACCCCTAAGACTTGTACCGTCTGCGGCGGCAGAGGTCAGGTGACCATCAACCAGCGTACCCCCTTCGGTACGGTACAGACCACCCGTCCCTGTGATACCTGTAAGGGCAGGGGAAAGATCGTCGAAACGCCTTGCCGCACCTGTAACGGACGCGGTCAGGTACGCCGCAAAAAGACCGTGGAGGTCAATATCCCTGCCGGTATCAACGACGAGCAGGTGCTCAACGTCTCCGGTCACGGTAACTCCGGCGTCAACGGCGGCCCCGCGGGCGATCTGCACGTTTACATCGGTATCCGTCCCCATCCGATCTTTGAGCGCAGGGGCGACGATATCTGGTGCGACCTGCCCGTCACCTTTACCCAGGCGGCGCTCGGCGCGAACGTCACCGTACCGACCCTGGACGGTAAAGTCAGCTATGATATCCATGAGGGTACCCAGCCGGGCGATGTGTTCAAGCTCAAGGGCAAGGGCGTCCAGCACCTCGGCGGCAGAGGCCGCGGCGACCAGTATGTCAGAGTGGTCATCGAGGTGCCGAAGAACCTTTCCGGTAAGCAAAAGGAGCTGATCCGTGAGCTGGATGCGGCGACAGGCGATAAAAATTATCAGAAGCGCAAGGGCTTCATGGATAAGCTGAAGGATTTATTTGGATAACGCATCAGCCGAATGAGAAAACTCGTTCGGCTTTTTGTGCTGTAATGAAAAAGACTGAGGAGATTACCCATGGACTGGACGGAAATTTCGGTCGAGATGAACGCCGCGCAGATCGATGACGCGGCGGCGATCGCCAACATGACCGTGCCCTACGGCATCTATATCGAGGATTACTCCGATCTGGAGAACGAGGTGCAGCAGATCGCGCACATCGATCTCATCGACGAGGATCTCTTGAAGATGGATCGCAGTAAGGCGAAGATACATATTTACATCGATCCCGAGGATAATATAGGAGAAGCGGTGCAGTTCCTCAAGGAACGTCTGACCGCGGCCTCGATCCCGCATACGATCGATATGACCGACGTGCAGGAGGACGACTGGCTGAACAACTGGCGCAAGTTCTTCAAGCCCATGCCGATCGGTGAAAAACTGCTGATCAACCCCTCGTGGTATACCGATACCGACCCCGAGGGCAGGGTCGTCATGAACATCGACCCCGGGCTAGCGTTCGGAACCGGTAAGCATGAGACGACACGCCTGTGTATGGAGGCGTTGGAGCGGTATGTCAAGGGCGGCGAAAAGGTGCTGGACGTCGGCTGCGGCAGCGGTATCCTCGGTATCGCGTCGGTGCTGCTGGGGGCTCAGAGCGCCTTCGGCGTAGACATCGACGAGCTGGCGGTGCGCACCGCTAATGAGAACGCCGCCGTCAACCATGTAGAGGACAAATTCACCGCGATCGCGGGCGATCTGGTTGATAAAGTCGACGGAAAATACGATATTGTTGTTGCAAATATCGTGGCAGATGCTATAATAGCATTGTCGGCTTCCGTCAGCGAGTTCATGAAGGAGGACTCGGTCTACATCGTCAGCGGTATCATCGACACCCGCGCCGATGATGTGAAGAACGCCGTCGGCGACCGCTTCGAGATCATCGAGGAAAACACCTATCGCGGTTGGTACTGCTTTGTTTTGAAGCGTCGTCAATAATGCTATGGAATAATTGAGCATTGATCATTGGTCACTGTTCACTGAATTTGGAGGTAAATTATGAAAAACACCAAGAGAAACAAAATCAACATCATCTTCTCATCGTTTCTGGTGATCGGCTACATAGTCTGCACCTACTTTTTCTCGTCGCTGGCGAGCCAGGTCTCCGGTACGCTGGGCAGTCTGATCCAGATCCTGATGCTGGTCATCTTCGGCTTGCTGCTGTTTTACGCGACCCGTGTCGGCGAGGGCAAGCAGGTCAGACGTTTCAGCTTAGCGGTACTGCTGCTGATCGACCTGCCCGCTCTGTACATCATTCTCGCGGCTTTGATCCCCGGTTTTCCGTTCCATGACGCGATCGCTCCCACATCGGCGCTGGCGATGCTGGGCGGTGTGAGCGGCCCCTCTATCATCTTGATGATGGCGTGCGTCGCGCTGGGCTACGGCATCCCCTACACCTTCTTCTCGGGTTATGAGATGAAGGAGGATGTGGAAGAGACCGAGGCAGAGACTGAGACGACCGCGCCGATCGAGGGCGGTCTTGCCGAGGAGCTTGCCGATACCGAGGGCAAGGTCGAGGAAGCCGCTGAAGAAGCCGCCGGAGCCACCGAAGAGGTCGTTGACGCAGCGGAAGATAAGGCGGAAGAAGTCGCGGAAGCAGCTGAGGAAAAGGCTGAAGAAATCAAGAAAGAGGCAGAGTAATCCATGAGCGAATGTACCCACGATTGTTCCTCCTGCGGGCAGGCCTGCGCTTCGCGCACCGAGCCTCAGGATCTGCATGAAAAGTTAAATGATCTGAGTTCTGTCAAAAAGGTCATCGCGGTCGTATCCGGCAAGGGCGGCGTAGGCAAGAGCCTCGTCACCTCCGCAATGGCGGTCGAGATGAACCGCCGCGGTCACAAGACCGCCGTACTCGATGCGGATATCACCGGCCCGTCGATCCCGAAGGCGTTCGGTGTCTCCGAGCGCGCGAAGGGCTCGGAGTTCGGCATCATCCCCGAGACCACCAAGACCGGCATCGACATCATGTCGATCAACCTGTTGCTGGAGCACAACACCGACCCCGTTGTATGGCGCGGCCCGGTCATCGCCGGCACGGTCAAGCAGTTCTGGACGGATGTGATTTGGAAGGACGTCGACTACATGTTCGTCGACATGCCCCCCGGCACCGGCGACGTGCCGCTGACGGTGTTCCAGTCTATCCCCCTCGACGGTATCATCGTCGTCGCTTCTCCGCAGGAGCTGGTCTCCATGATCGTCGAAAAGGCGGTCAAGATGGCGGAGCTGATGAACGTCCCGATTCTCGGTCTGGTCGAGAACATGAGCTACTTCAAGTGCCCCGACTGCGGCAAGGAGCATCAAATCTTCGGCGATAGCCACATCGACGAGATCGCCGCCCAGTACGGCACCCGCGTGCTGGCGAAGATCCCGATGGACGAATCGCTGAGAAAGTCGGTCGACACCGGCACGATCGAGCTGTTTGTCGGCGACTGGTTCGAGAACGCCGCGAACGTCATCGAGGATGAACTGAAGGTATAATACTAATCCTTAATAAAAACCTTTATCATCTATTGCGCTATATTTTGTATAGCTTTGTTGGGCTCCTTGACAGGCGCCAGCCTGTCTGCGTCTC
>CADAUE010000008.1:0-10873 GCA_902790985.1 uncultured Ruminococcus sp. | reverse complement strand
CTCCTTGACAGGCGCCAGCCTGTCTGCGTCTCCCGTCGCGCTATCCGAAATATATCACTAATATCTGATTAAATCTTTTTATCAAGGATTAGTATAAGAGTAAAACGCACCCGTTGGGTGCGTTTTTTGCTTGTGGACAATACAAAAAAGGCGGATGGAAAAACCATCCGCCTTTGTGCGTCAGATTGAATTACTCGGCAAAGCCGGTGTTGATCAGGTCTACCAGACCCTCGACCGCGTCGGTCTCATCCGCGCCGTCAGCAAATATCTTGACGGTGGTGCCGCCGATGATACCAAGGGAAAGAACGCCGAGGAGCGACTTAGCGTTGACCTTTCTCTCGTCCTTCTCTACCCAGATAGAAGACTTGTACTCGTTAGCCTTCTGGATGAAGAAAGTTGCGGGACGGGCATGTAATCCTGCCTTATTCTGAACTAAAACTTCCTTAACGTACATAGTGATACCCTCTTTTTTCTCGAAAATAATACAGTAATCTTTTATGGTTGCTCACTTATTATATCCTCGAAAAGTCGGTTGGTCAACACCCGAAATCCATTTTTGTTTTGATATCTAACAGTCGAAAATCAAACATCTTTAATATTGTGCAAATTCACCAAGGTGTTGATAACTATTTGTAGCAAGTTACAAAGCCGAGGGGTGAAAACGCCCTGTTTCATGGGATATCAAGGCGTATTCTCGCCGTTTTCAGCAGAGATGACCGCGTCGGCGAGCCGTCGTTCTTCGTCGCTTAAGGGGGCTTTTTCGATCATGTCGGGACGCTTTTTGGCGGTTTCGATGATGCTCTGTTCACGGCGCCATTGGCGGATGTTCTCATGGTGTCCGCTGAACAGCACGTCGGGGATCGCCTCGCCGCGCCAGATCTGCGGCTTGGTGTACTGGGGATATTCAAGAAGTCCGTCGTAGTGGCTCTCCAGCTCAAAGCACTCGTCGTCGCTGAGCACGCCGGGCTGCAGCCGCGCGAGTGAATCGGCAAGCACCATCGCAGGCAGCTCGCCGCCGGTGAGGACATAGTCGCCGATGGAGATCTCTTCATCGACATAGCGGTCGAGCACGCGCTGGTCGACGCCCTCGTAGTGGCCGCACAACAGGCAGACGTTTTGATACTGCGACAGCTCCTTGAGCTTTGCCTGTGTGAGGGTCTTTCCCTTGGGGGAGAGGTAGATCAGATGGGGCTTTTCCCGCGTTTGTTCACAGATGTTTTCGTAGCATAACGCGATGGGCTCGGCGAGCATCAGCATGCCCATGCCGCCGCCGTAGGTACTGTCGTCGACACGGCGGTGTTTGTCCAGCGCGTAGTCGCGCAGCTGGTGACAGCGGATGTCGATCGCGCCCGATTTGCGCGCTCTGCCGATGATGCTCTCGGACAGCACCGCTTCGCACATCTCGGGGAACAGGGTGATGATATCAATCCTCATCGTCAAACAGACCTTTCATGGGATGGATGTAGACCGCGCCGCCCTCAAAATCAAAGCGGTCGAGGATATCGGGGATCACGGGGATGTAGTATAGCTTGCCGTCGGGAGCTTTCATCTCGTAAACGTCGTTGGAGCCGGTTTTGAGCACATCCTTGACCGTACCGTAGACCGTGTCGTTGTCAGCGTCGGTGACGGACAGCCCGATGATATCCTGCACAAAGTGCTCGCCTTCCTCCAGCTTGACGTCGTCGCGGTCGATGTAGAGGACTTTTCCGCGCAGCTTGTCGGCTTCTTCGATGGAGGAGACGCCCTTGGCGGTCATTAGGGCGATGTTTTTATGCGGACGACAGGTGACGTCGAGAGAGGTCTTGCCTTCGTCGAGCCAGAGCTTTTTGAATTTTTTGAGAAAGTCGGGGGAGTTCGCCCAGCACTCTACGCGCATTTCGCCGCGGATCCCGTGGGTGCCGACGATCCTGCCGACCTCAAGATATTGTTTGAGCATGATTCTCATCCTTTATTCAGAATAGTTCTATTATAGCCGTTCAAGAGCTGCTTTTCAACAATAATTTTGGGATTCGGTTGCAAAGGCGGCGCGGATTCTTTATAATGAAGACAGATCAGTGAAACTGCGGAGGTCGTTATGAAGCCATTAAAAAGGATCGGAAAGCTTTTGGTCAGGACGGGAGCGATCAAGATATTCGGCGCGTATGTGGTCGTGCTGATCATCGGCGGTATCCTGCTGACATTCATCGAGCCGCAGGTACACGGTGTTTTTGAGGGATTTTATTACTGCTTTGTCGCGTCGACGACCATCGGCTTCGGCGATATCGTGCCCGTGACGGTATGGGGCAGGATCATCACGATCATCGTGACGCTGGTCGGGCTGATGGCGGTGGCGATGGTGCCCGGCGTAGTCGTTGCCTACTATACGGAGTATCTGAAGATCCGTGAAAAAGAAACCGCCGCGACCTTCCTCGAGAAGCTGGAGCGTCTGCCCGAACTGAGTAAGGAGGAGCTGTCGGAGCTGTCGGAAAAGGTGAAGGAGTTCAATAAGAATAAATGAGATAGTATCACGAAGCCAGTGTATTGAATAACGCCAAAGAAAAAACGCACCACCCGGGGTGCGTTTCCGATTTGTGCTATGGAACGTGGAATTAGTCGATCTCTACCATAACCTTCTCGTTCTTGCGGATAGCCGCGGAGCGTGCGACTGTACGGATCGCCTTAGCGATTCTGCCCTGCTTACCGATGATTCTGCCCATGTCGCCCTCTGCTACATGGATGTGGTAAACAGTGGTGTCCTCTTCGTTGGGCTCGTCTACAGTTACGCTAACCGCGTCGGGTTCTTCTACTAAACCCTGTGCAATAGTAAGAAGTAAGTCTTTCATAATTATGGTCCTTTCGCAATTACATTACAAATACTATCAAATGATGCCTGTGTTCTTGAATAAAGCCTTTACGGTATCGGTCGGCTGTGCGCCCTTAGCGATCCATTCCTTAACCTTATCGGCGTCTACCTTTACCTCAGAGGGCTCGGTGGTGGGGTTGTAGGTACCGATTTCCTCGATGAAGCGACCGTCGCGCGGATAACGCGAGTCAGCTACTACGATGCGATAGAAGGGGTTCTTTTTAGCGCCCATTCTTCTCAGTCTGATCTTTACCATGGTGTTACCTCCTTATCTTGATCTAGCTATATGATATAATTTACTATCGTAAATTACCTGAACGGATTTCTCCGTATTCAGCAACTATAGATAAAAGTTAATAGATAATAATGTATGGAGGACTCCGTCCTCACTTGATTCCTATATAAAACCAAAACGCGAAGCGTTTCCCTCAACTGATATCTGATATCTGTTATCTGAGAACTACATTCCCGGGAAGCCGCCGCCCATCGGGGGCATGCCTCCCATACCGCCGTTCGAGTTGAGCATTTTGCGAAGCTGCTTGCCTTTCTTGCCCTTTGAGGTGAACTGGCGCATCATCTTCTGGGTCTGCTCAAGCTGTTTGATCAAGCGGTTGACTTCTTCGACCGATCTGCCGGAGCCTGCTGCGATACGGCGCTTGCGCGAGGGGTTCATCAGCCCGGGGTGTTCTCTCTCGGCGGGGGTCATCGAGAGGATGATCGCCTTGTTCCAGTCGAGAACGCGGTCGTTGATGTCCATGTCGTCGATCTTGTTGCCGATACCGGGGAGCTTGCTGAGGATACCCTTGATGGGACCCATGTTCTGCACCTGTTCGAGCTGGTCGAGCATGTCGTTGAAGTCCATTTTGTTTTTGAGCATTTTTTGAGCGAGCTCTTCCGCCTTTTTCTGGTCGAGCTTCTGCTCCGCTTCCTCGATGAGGGTGAGTACGTCGCCCATGCCGAGGATCCTGGACGCCATGCGGTCGGGGTGGAAGGCTTCGAGATCCTCGAGCTTTTCGCCCGTACCGGAGAACTTGATCGGCTTGCCGGTGACCGCTCTGACGGACAGCGCGGCGCCGCCGCGGGTATCGCCGTCGAGCTTGGTCAGGATAACGCCCGTGATGTCGAGAAGCTCATTGAAGGTCTTGGCAACGTTGACGGCGTCTTGACCGGTCATCGAGTCGATGGTCAAGAGGATCTCCTGCGGATCGACCTCGGCTTTGATATCTTGAAGCTCTTTCATCAGCGCTTCATCGATATGGAGACGGCCGGCGGTATCGAGGATAACGATATCGTTGCCGTAGTCCTTAGCGTGTTTGATCGCTTCCTTCGCGATTCTGACGGGGTTTTCGGTACCCATCTCGAATACCGGTACCTCTGCCTTCGAGCCGACGACCTTGAGCTGTTCGATCGCCGCGGGACGGTAGATGTCGCACGCGACCAGCATCGGGCGGTGGTTCTGGGCCTTGAGGTACTTGCCGAGCTTTGCGGCGTGGGTGGTTTTACCGGCGCCCTGTAAACCGCAGAGCATGATGACGGTGGGAGGCTTAGACGCGTATTCGAGACGCGCGCCGTCGTCGTCGCCCATTAGGTTGACCAGCTCCTCGTTGACGATTTTGATGACCATCTGTGCCGGAGTCAGGCTCTCCATGACGTCTGCGCCGATCGCGCGCTCCGTGACCGTCTTGGTAAAGTCCTTCGCGACCTTGTAGTTGACGTCGGCTTCGAGCAGCGCCAGACGCACTTCTCGCATCGCTTCCTTGACGTCGTCCTCGGATAGCTTACCTTTATTTTTCAGCTTTTTAAACGCGTTGTTCAGCTTATCGGACAGATTCTCAAATGCCATCGGATTCATCTCCCTTCAGCAGATCCTCTATCTCGTTCAGCGTTTCAATAATATAATCGTCGTCGGTGGAGCGGCGGATCTCGTGGATCTTGTGACGAATCCGCGCGTCGCGGTCGGTACGCTCGCGATAGGTCTGCAGCATCCCGAGCTTCTCTTCATATTCGTTGAGCTTTTTCTCGGCGCGGGTCAGCGAATCGCGGACGCCTTGACGGCTGATCTTCAGAATATCGGCAACCTCTGCCAAAGACAGGTCTTCGTTGACGTACAGTTCCACGACCTGCTTCTGGGAGTCGCCCAGCAGCTCGCCGTAAAAATCGTAGAGCAAAGAGGTATGAGGTTTACTGTTCATGAGGCTGTCATCCTTTCTGTAAAGTAAAGGTCTTTACACCTTGGCTATTATAACAGAGGATCGGCTGCTTGTCAAGGGTATGACTCTATATTTGTTAAAAATGCAACAATCAAAGCTTCAGCCCCATCCGATCGGACGGGGCTGTTGTGATTAAGATTCAAAATAGGTGATACACTGCTGGGGGCAGGCGTCGACGCATTTGCCGCAGCCGGTGCACAGCGAGGGCGTGACATAAGCACAGAAGTTCTCGATCTTGACAGCGCCGTACTCGCAGGTTTTCTCGCACTTTTTACAGCCGATACAGCCGGTTTTGCAGAGCTTGCGGGTCACAGCGCCCTTGTCGCGGTTCGAACATCTGACGATCGCTTGATTCTTGAGAGGGACGATCTCGATGATCTGTCTCGGACACGCTTTGACGCACAGGGTGCAGGCTTTGCACTTGTCCTTGTCGACGACCGCGACGCCGTTGCAGACATGGATCGCGTCGTAGGGGCAGACGGCTTCGCAGTCGCCGAGCCCCATGCAGCCGTAGGAGCATGCGGTCAGACCGCCGCCGATCTTCATCGCGGCGGAGCAGCTTTTGATGCCCGTATACTCGGCTTTGTAGGTCGTGTTGTCGAGAGAGCCCATGCACTTGACGACCGCGACCTTCGGCTCGGCGCCCTTTGCGTCGATACCGAGGATCTTGGAGATCTCCTGTGTACAGGCAAGACCGCCGGGGGCGCACATACCGACCTCTGCTTCACCCTTGGCGATCGCGTTGGCGTAGCCCGAGCAGCCGGAGTAGCCGCACGCGCCGCAGTTCGCGCCGGGGAGCGCTTCTAAGATCTGTTCCGCTTTCTCATCCTTGGGGACAGCCATCACGATGGAGGCGATGGACAGGATCAGACCGATCAGCAGTCCGATACCCGCGACGAGCGCGACAGCGAATAAAATACCGTTCATAACGCGCCTCCTTATGCTAACGGGATGAGCTTATCGACAAAGCCCGCGAATCCGAGGAAGGACAGCGATACGAGAGCCGCGGCGACCAGCGTGATCGGCAGACCTTTGAGCGATTTGGGGATGTCGGCGCTCTCAAGACGTCCGCGCACTCCCGCAAACATGACCATCGCGACGAGGAAGCCGATACCCGCGCCGAAGGCGTTGACCAGCGCGTGGCCGTAGGTGTAGGGGAAGGCGGCGGTGGCGTCGACCTTCTGGATGACCAGCATGGTCACACCCAGAACGGCACAGTTGGTGGTGATCAGCGGCAGGTAGATGCCCAGCGAGTTGTACAGCGAGGGGATGTATTTGCGCAGTACGATCTCGACGAGCTGTACCAGACCCGCGATGATCAGGATGAACAGCACGGTCTGGAGATATTCCATACCCATCGGAACGAGCAGGTACATGTAGATCGGGAAGGTGACGGCGGTCGCCAGCACCATGACGAAGGTGACGGCAACGCTCATGCCGACGGCGGTGTTGAGCTTTTTCGATACGCCGAGGAAGGGGCAGATACCGAGGAACTTGGACAGAACGTAGTTCTCGGTGAGGATCGCCGCAAGGAATACGGCGACGAGGGACTTAATCAACATTCTCAGCCGCCTCCTTTCCGTTCTCTTTACAGAGCTTTTCGGAGCAGTTCTCCGCCATCGGACAGCCGTCGCACGGCGTGTCCTTGACCTTCTTGCCGGAGCGGGAGTTGAGCTTGTTGGCGATCATGATCAGCATACCGAATACGAAGAAGCCTCCGGGCGGCAGGATGAAGATCAGGATCTGTACAGGAAGGAGCTGTACGCCGAAGAGCGTGCCCGAGCCGAGCAGCTCACGGATGATGCCCATGCATAACAGCGCCGCCGTGAAACCGACGCCCATGCCCAGTCCGTCGAGGATGGACGGCAGGACGGGGTTTTTGCCGGCAAACATCTCGGCGCGGCCGAGGATGATGCAGTTGACGACGATCAGCGGCAGATAGATGCCGAGAGAGTCGTTGATGGCGGGCGCGAACGCCTTGACGAGCATCTGTACGACCGATACGAAGCCCGCGATGATCGTGATATAGGCGGGGATACGTACCTTGTCGGGGATGAACTTGCGCAGGAGTGAGATGACGGCGTTGGAACAGACGAGGACAGCCGTAGCGGCTACGCCCATGCCGATCGCGTTAGACGCGGAGGTGGTAACGGCGAGGGTGGGGCAGGTGCCGAGCACCAGACAGAGAACGGGATTTTCTTTGATGATACCTTTGGTAAATTCTTTAAGGTAGCTTCTCTTTTCCATTACTCACCCTCCTTTATGATATTTTCGTTATAGAGCTTTACCGCCTCATTGACCGCCTTGGTGACGGCGCGGGAGCTGATGGTCGCGGAGGTGACCGCGTCAACCGTCTGCGCGTTGCCGGGGGTATCGTCCTTGCTCACGGCGATATCCTCATTGACATTCAAGCCCTTGTATTGATCGCGAAAAGCTTCGTTTGAGGTGTTTTTGCCGAGGCCCGGGGTCTCATCGTCGTTGTAGAATACGTCGACGCCGATGATCTCGCCGTCGTAGATACCGGTCATGACCCATACCAAACCGCCGTAGCCCTGGGACGAGGTGGAGATCGCGTAGCCTACGGTCTCGCCGCCTTCGTTTTTGCCCTCGTACATGACGTCGGGGATCAGCTCTTCGAAAGACTGCGCTTCGGGGCAGACGTTTTTCATGCTGACGTTTTTGCTTTCCTCTTCGTTTGCCGCGATACGCTCGGCGGTGACGTTATTGGTCAGTGCGAGAGCGGCGGTGACGACAAGGCAAATCAGAAACAGGGAGATCGTGGGGATCAAAATCGCCTTTGGTGTGATCTTTACTCTCATTTCTTTGCCTCCTTTGCCTTTTTCACATAGCCTAAGGTGCGCGGCACGGTGAGGCGCTCGATATGCGGAACAAGGATATTCATCAACAGGATCGAGAACGATACGCCCTCGGGCATGTTGGAATAGGTGCGCAGCAGGATGGTGAAGATACCGCAGCCGACAGCGAAGATGACCTTGCCCCATTTAGTGACGGGCGAGGTGGTATAGTCGGTCGCCATGAAGATCGCGCCGAGCAGGATACCGCCCGAGAGCAACTGATACAACGGATCGAGTCCGATGATCAGGCTCATGACGGCGGCTGTGCCGAGATAGACGCAGGGGATGATCGGGGAGATGACCCGGCGAGCCACGAGATAGATACCGCCTAAGATCAGCGCAACAGCGCAAACCTCGCCGATCGAGCCGCCGCAGCGGCCTAATAGCAGATCAATGTAGGAGTAGGTACCCGGCTGAGCGGCTAAGGGGGTAGCGGAGGTGGTCGCGTCGATCTGAGCCGCGGCGGGAGCGCCGAGCGCGGGGACCCAGTGCATCATCGCCGAGGGGAAGGAGACCAAGAGGACGATTCTTGCCGCCAGAGCGGGGTTGACGAAGTTCATGCCGATCCCGCCGAACATCTGCTTGACCACGACGATGGCGATCAAACAGCCGAACATGGCGATCAGCGGATTGACGTCGACAGGCAGATTCAGCGCGAGCAAAAGACCTGTGACGACGGCGGAGAGGTCGCCGATGGTGGTATCGCGCTTCATGATCTTGCGGGAGATATATTCGAGCAGGACACAGGTCGCGACGCACACCGCGATCAGCACCAGCGAACGCATACCGAAGATCACACAGGAAGCGATCGCCGCCGGACACAGTGCGATGATGACGTCGAGCATGATGCGGCGGGTAGAGTTATTGCCCTTGAAATGGGGCGAGGAGGAGACATGTAATTTTTGTTCCATTACTTTTTACCTCCTTTTGACGCGGCGATCTCTTCGCGCTTCGCTTTTTGGATCAGCGCCTTGCCCATACGGATGTTCTGCACCAGATGGCGCTTAGCCGGACAGGTGAAGGAACAGCAGCCGCATTCCATACAGTTCATGGCGTTGTAGAACTTCAAGCCGTCGATGTCGCCGCGGTTGGCGGCGTTGGCGAGCTCCAGGGGCTGTAAGCGCATTGGGCACGCGTCCAGACACTTGCCGCAGCGGATACATGCCGAGGGTTCGTTATACTTCGCTTCTTTTGCGGATAACGCTAAGATGGCGTTGTTTTGCTTTAAGACATAAAGATCATCGTTCGGCAGGGAGATACCCATCATCGGGCCTCCCATGATCAGCTTATAGGGCGGTTCCTTGTAGCCGCCGACAAAGTCGATGACTTCTTTGATCGGGGTGCCGATGGGGACGATGACGTTCGAGGGGTTTTCGATACAGCCGCCGTCGACCGTCAGCCTTCTGGAGATCAGCGGGATACCTGTCTTGAGATATCGCGCGATGAAGGCGATGGAGCCGACGTTCATGACCAGACAGCCTGCGTCGGAGGGCAGTCCGCCGACGGGGACTTCGCGTCCCGTACAGGCTTTGATGAGGATCTTTTCCGCGCCTTGAGGGTAGGTCGCCTTGATGGGTAGGACGCGGATCTCGTCCTCGGGATCGAGCGAGCCGTCCGCGATCTCTCTGAGAGCTTTGATGGCGTCGGGCTTGTTGTTCTCGATACCGATGATGACGCGGTGGATGTCGAGGAACTCTTTGACCGTGATGATGCCCGAGATGACGTCCCAGCTGTTTTCCAGGATCTCGCGGTGGTCGGAAGTGATGTACGGCTCGCACTCGGCGACGTTGATGATCAGCGTATCGACGTTTTTGTCCGAGGGGATGTTGAGCTTGACGGCGGTCGGGAAGCCCGCGCCGCCTAAGCCTACCAGTCCGCTGTTGCGCACCGCGGTGATCAGATCGGAGAGGCTCTCGACCTTCGGCGGAGCGATGTCGGGCGACAGGCGCTGTTCGCCGTCGCTTTCGATGAAGATCGCGTCGACCTTGCCGCCGTCGGGCATCGTGATCTTGTCGATCTTTTTGACCGTGCCCGAGACGCTCGCGTGGATGGGCGCGCTGACAAAGGCTTCGCTGCCCGCGATCTGCTGACCGACGTCAACGGTGTCGCCGACCTTGACCAGCGGCTTGCACGGCGCTCCGATATGCTGGGTCATCGGCAGGGCGACCATCGCCGGTACGGGCAGGATCAAGCTCTCTTTGTGAGCGGTATTCTTGTTGTGCGGAGCATGGACGCCGCCCTTGGTGCGGTACGGCCGCTTCGGAAAGCTGAGCTCTGACAATTGGATTCCCCCTTGTATAATTGTTTGCGGATAATTTTTGGTTTAACAGACGCGGCGAGGTTCTCATGAAAATACAAAAACGTATTTTTTGCCGCTATCAATATATAATAACATTATCTAACGAGTTTTTCAATATCTTTCCCTTGAGAAAGGATGGTAATATGCAGTTTTTATGGGCTTTTTTGGTCGGAGGAGCGCTGTGTTTGATCGGACAGCTTCTGATCGACCGTACTTCGCTGACGCCGGCGAGGATCTTGACGGGCTTTGTGGTGGCAGGCGTGATCCTCTCGGCGGTAGGATTGTATGAGCCGCTGGTGGATTTTGCGGGCGCGGGCGCGACGGTGCCGCTCTCGGGCTTCGGTCATCTGATGGCACAGGGCGTAAAGGACGCTGTCGACAGGGACGGCGCGATCGGTATCCTGACAGGCGCGCTGACCGCTTCTGCCGCGGGGATCGGCGCGGCGGTGCTGCTGTCGCTGATCGCGGGGTTGATCGGCAAGCCTAAGGAAAAGTAGAAAAGTCAGGCAACGCAGATATAATGAATGGTATCGAGTTTTTTCGATTTTTCACAAAAGACGATCTGCGCGTAGGGTGACAGGAATAATCCGAACCGTGGTTTTGACGGGCATATTTCCGCCTGCCCATTGTTAAAATCCTCGCGAACCCGTCAGGGTTCGCTGTGGTT
>CADAUE010000007.1:13249-48077 GCA_902790985.1 uncultured Ruminococcus sp. | reverse complement strand
ATGCGATTCTATGCTGAGTATAAACAGCTTATAAATACTATTTGTTATCGAAAGCTAAGGCTGCCGCAAAACTTCTCGTTTTGCGACAGCCCCTTGTTTATTGTATTGGTAATAAATTTCCTCTATACACAAGGAAAGCTCGCGCCGTGCGCTCGCATGATCGAACGAAACTTTGCCGCTTCTCCTTCCGATACTTGAAAATACATCCCGTGAACGGATAAAGTCGGGCAGTTATCACACGCGATCGAGATCGTCTGACCCGAAAAGCGGATGCCGATCTGATTGCTGAAACCGCAGGCAGGCATGTCGAAGTGAGGGAAATGTCCGTTGACGATCTTGGCGATCGCAGCCGATTCCGATTTGGTCAAAGGCTCCTCTATGTCGATCCCGTCATAATGAAACACAGCCGTTCCGTTGCCGCTGAAATAGATGGGCCGAAAAAAGAAACTGGCAACCGTGATCGCCACGATCAAAACGACAGCGAAGATGACGATCCTTTTGGTTTTATCCGACATTTCAGAATTCCTCTTTGATCGACCTTGTGAACAGCGCGTTCAGTTCTTCTTTCGCACTGCTGTTTTCGAACAGGATGCGGTAGACCGCTTTGGTGATCGGCAGATCAACGCCCAGCTGCTCACCGAGCTTGACCATCGCCTTGGAGGTCATCACGCCCTCCGCGAGCTTCTCGAATTTTTCGCCCTTGATGTACATTTCACCGAAGTGGCGGTTGTGGCTCCACGGGGAGAAGAGGGTCGCTTCATAGTCGCCCAGATGGCACAGCCCGTAGGCGGAGATCTCGTTGCCGCCCGCGGCTTTGATCAGCCTTGCGACCTCACGCGTGCCTCGCGCCATCAAAGCGCCTTTGATAGAGGTGAATCCCGCGCCGTCCAGCATACCCGCGGCGATACCGATGACGTTCTTAGCCGCCGCGCCGATCTCCGAGCCGATCAAGTCGGTGCCCAGATAGAAGCGGATCAGCTCACTGTTGAAGCTATGTACCAGTTTTGATTTGATCTCTTCATTGTCCGAGTCGATGACCATACAGTTCGGCACGCCCTTGACATAGTCCTGCGGATGTCCGGGACCTACCCAAACGGCAACAGGCGTTTTATCGGTGTCGACAAAGTCGCTCACCACCTGCGTCAGCCGCTTGCCGGTCTTCTCCTCGATCCCTTTCATACACAGCACGATCGCCTTGCCGTCCAGGTCGAACTGCGAGATGGTCTGCATATAGTCGCGCAGATACTGCGACGAGATAGAGATGACGATGACCTCGGCGCGTTCCACGGCAAATCGGTGATCGTAGGTAACGGTGATGCTGTCGGGGAAAGTGAGGTAATCGTTGTGATGGGTTTTTAGGAGCTGCTGCAGCTCGGGCGCGTTTTCAAGACCGCAGGAAACGACCTCGTGACCGATGCGGTCGAGGTACCACGCGATACAGCTGCCCCATCTGCCGCAGCCCAGAACGGATATCTTCATTGGAATCACCCTCTGTGAGTCGGAATATTGCCGATCTCATACAGAACGCGGATGTCGATTTCAACAGCAGCTTGCGAAGCTGTGTCGTTCATTCGGGTTCATGTGTTGTAAAGATCGGTGTAAAAAAACGAAATCAAAAAATATTTCTGAAAAAGAATTATAATAAAAGAATCCCACCTGACCGTAACGGTCTTAAGATAACCTGCCTACATAATGACAGGTGGGTGCCAGCCCTGCGGCTTTAGGCTCCCTTCTTCCATACGGATGGGAGGTCTGCACACCGCCGAAGGAGCGAAGCTCCCGATTTAAGGGTTGTAGGGTTATTTGCGACCGATACGCGAATCAGGCAGGATATTGACTTGGTTTCATATAGGGGAGAGGTACCTCCCGTCGGACATCTATATCAAAGAAAGATCACTCTTCTTCGTCGACGTCGTCGAACATCTCTTCAAAGTGCTTCTCAAAAACAGCCGCCAGCTCATCCAGCAGAGCTTCGTCCTCAACCTCCGCGAGCTGTTCCTCACCGTTCTCTTCGATGACTTCCATGATATAATATTCTCCGCTGTCCTCGACAGATTCCTGTGCGTTGTCGAAGATGGGGTACAGCGCGTAGAACACGCCTTTCTCGTTCTCGATGGTATCGAGTATCTCGAAGTTATGCTCGACATTATCCTCGTCGACGAGGGTGATAAGGTCGGGTTTGTACTCGTTGCCCATTGGACTATCCCCTTTCCGAGATCATTTGTTTTTCTATTATCATTTTACTATCAACCTTACGTGAAGTCAAGTGATTTTTGTAAGATTTCACTATAATGAATGGCGATTTTTTGCCTTGTTTTTATGACAAAATTCTTCCTTTTGCCATAGCCATGTTTTTTCGAGAATATATTGAAAAAAGAGCCAAAATATAGTATAATATTAACGATTATAGGCTTATTGATAATATGCCCCCGACGCGGGTGCATATACTGTTCTCAGATAAAATCTTTCGGAGGAAGTATGCTTCTCTTGCCGTTTGACCGTTTGCCGCGTGAGTTCCAGTGCGGTGAGGTAAAGAAATATTATGACATCTTGGATAAAAAACGCGCCAGTTTGGTATTGAAGCGCGTGATGGATATTTTTCTGTCGCTGATCATGATCATCGTACTGTTGATCCCGATCGCGGTGATCTCCGTGATCATCAAGCTGACGAGTAAAGGCCCCGTGCTGTATAAGCAGGAGCGCGTCACGACCTGCAACCGGCATTATATGATCTGGAAGTTCCGCACGATGAGGGTCGGCGCGGATAAAGAAGGCGCGCTGATCACATCCGATAACGACTCCCGCGTCACAGGGATCGGCAATACACTGCGCAGGTTTCGCCTTGACGAGCTGCCGCAGGTGTTCCATGTGCTGTCCGGCAAGATGAGCTTTGTCGGCACGCGTCCCGAGGTACCGAAGTACGTCGACCGCTATACCCCCGAGATGATGGCGACGCTGCTCATGCCCGCGGGCATCACTTCCCTCGCGTCGATCCGCTACAAGGACGAGGCTGTGATCATCGGCGACGTCAGCGATCCCGATGAGGTAGACCGCATCTATGTGGAAAAGGTTCTGCCCGAGAAGATGAAGTATAATCTGGAATATATCGACCGTTTCGGCATCAGAAGCGATATCCGTCTGATGCTGTCGACGGTAAAAAACGTTTTTACATAAGGGACATCAACGGGTCGTTCCCGTGAACCGAAGAGGATGGTTATGAGCAAGTTCAAAAAAGCTGTTTTGGATACCTCGTTATTCAGACGCAGTTATGTGATTTGCCTGTTTTGCAGTAATATTTCTTTTGTTGTGATACCGGCATACGCGGTGTTGGCGGTGCTGTTTATCTGGGGTATATTCCTGCTGATCTACAACGAGCGCAAGCATCGCACGATCTTGAAAACGCGCTACGGCGCATGGCTGCTTGCCTTTCTGCTATCGACGACCGTTACGGCGATCATCCATCTGGCAAGCACCTTCCTGTATAACGCCATCAATCTGATCATGCTGCTGCATATGGCGATCATCTTTTTTATCTTTTACGCGGTCCATACCGAAAAGCACCTCAATTTCCGCCGCGAGCTGTATTCGATCTGCCGCTTCATCGTCTACACGACGACGGTGCTGGGCATCCTCGGACTGGCTTTTCTGATGGCGGAGATCAGCTTCGAGGTGCTGTGGTTCAAGTTCATTGTATATGAGAACCGCTTCGACGGTATGTTCATCAACCCGAACCAGCTCGGCTTCATCGCCGTAGTCGCGATCTTCTGCAGCCATATGCTGATCAAAAAGGATTTCATCTCGATCTCGGGTCGAGAGCGCGTCAGCCGAATCTGGATCGGCTCATGTATCGCGGTGAACGCGATCTCGCTGCTCCTGTGCGATTCCAACGGCGCGATGATCTTGATGATCGGATACGCGATCTTCTTCTTGATATACAAGATGTTCGGTTCTGAGAGAAAGTTCAGTATGAGACAGATCGTCACCAAGTCCGCGGCATGTCTGTTGGCGGGAGCGGTCATCGTGATGGCAGTGTTCTTTGTGCGCAACGTCACCCAGGAGGGCTTTGTCAAGATCATGGAGAGCGCGTCTGAGTCAAAGATCATCTCCTCCGACAGCCTGACGGATATGATCGCTCACGACGAGGCGGCGGTCACCTTTGAGCATGAGAACAAAAACCTCGATTCCGGACGCTTTGTGCTGTGGGAACAGGCGGCAAAGATGTTTATCAAAAACCCGATCATGGGTATCAGCAAGGGCAACGTTTACGAGTACGGCAAGCAGATGTTTGAGGACGGTATCAAGTTCTCAAAGGACTACGGACTGCTCGCGCCGGTCATGACGGATTTCCACAACGGTTATATCACGATCCTCGTCTGTTCGGGCGTTGTCGGATTTGTGCTGTTCTGTATTTTCGGACTGCGCTTTTTCAAGCATATCTCCATCCATGTTTTTCGTGACGACAGCTTGAGTGAGAGCGTTCTGCCGTGCATGTACGCGTTTTTGTGTTCTTATGTGATCTACTCGTTTATCGAGATCGGCTTGCTGTATAATCTGAACTTCATGGTCATCTTCTTCTGGCTGATCTTAGGCTATACCTCCTGCTTCCTCGTCAAGTACGAGCCGTCGCATGAGCTGGGCACTTTCGTGCTGTTCGGCAAGACGGTGCGTAGAGCTTGGCTGTAAAGCGGGGCTTGTTCAAAAATGATAAAACGTACATGAAGCGTATCTTTTTCTCAATCCTTCTGTTCCTATAGACAAACCCTAATGTATTTATCCGCGAATTTATCCGATACTATCCGTGGTGATGATTATGGTATTATATTTACAACGCGATACGTCCGATCTCGGCGCGCGCTACACTGTTTCGGATGAAAAAGGCGTTTTGCGCTACATCGTTACGGGCAGGCGCAATCCCTCCGGCGAGAGCATGAGGATCCGTGGCGTCAACGGCGAGACGGTCTGCAAGATCCGCTCGCTCGGTTTCTCCTCCTTATCGGTATACAGCATCAGCTCCGGCTGCGAGAGCATGCGGTTGAATATCGCTGTCGGTACCGGCAGAGCCGCGGTACGCTTCCGCGGTATCAGCTTCATCGTCCGTGGCGACGTGCTGACCGGCTCCTACTCGATCCTCGACGCCGACACCGCCGTCGTATGTACGGTGGGCAGGGATTTTGCCCGAGAAAGCACCCAGCTGCTGATTGAACAAAACGAAAGAGAGATCTTCTGTTTAGCGACGGCGATATGTATCAACACATTAAACGTCGGTCATATCCCCGCTTTGCAGATGTCATAAATGACTGAGCCGCGTTTTGCGGCACGGAAAGGTAAGGTATATATGGACAAGTTATTACAGTTACTGAGCGAAAATTCTTCTTTGACTACCACCCAGCTTTCGCTGATGCTCGGTGAGCCGGAGGACTATATCAAGGCGCAGATCGCCGAGTATGAGAGCAGCGGCGTGATCCGCGGTTATCAGGCGGTGGTCAACTGGGACGAGGTCCCGGATTCCGGCGTGATGGCGATGATCGAGCTAAAGGTCGCGCCGCAGCTGCAAAAGGGCTTCGACGAGATCGCCGAGCGCATCCTCGAGTACGATGAGGTCGAAGATGTATATCTGATGGCGGGCGCCTACGATCTGCTTTTGACCGTCAAGGGCAAGACCATCCAGGATGTATCTTCCTTTGTCGCGAAGCGTCTTGCCGCGATGAACGGTATCCTTTCTACTGCGACCCATTTTATGCTCAAGCGCTATAAAGAGAAAGGTGTTTCGCTGATCGAGGCGAAAAAAGACGGAAGGGAAATGATGATTTGATGGATTATTCCGAGAAGCTGACGCAGTCGATCCGGTCGGTGAAGCCCTCCGGGATACGCCGCTTTTTCGACATCGTCAATGAGATGGACAACGTGATCTCCCTGTCCGTCGGAGAGCCTGATTTCCAGACCCCGTGGCATGTCCGCGAGGCAGGTATCACCTCGCTCGAACAGGGTAAGACATGGTATACCCCCAACCGCGGCTTCAAAGAGCTCTGCCGCGAGATATCAAATTTCTATAAAAGAAAATATAACCTTACATATGATCCGCTGGAAGAGTGTGTCGTCACGGTCGGCGGCAGCGAGGCGATCGACATCGCCATCCGTTGTATGGCGTCAGCCGGCGATGAGGTGCTGATCCCCCAGCCCTCGTTTGTCTGCTATGAGCCGTTGACGATGATGGCGGGAGCGACCCCTGTTATCATCGAGACTAAGGCAGAGAACGCCTTTCGTTTGACTGCCGAACAGCTTGAGGAAAAGATCACCGAAAAAACAAAGCTGCTGATCCTTCCGTATCCGAACAACCCGACCGGCGGGATCATGGAGCGCGCCGATCTTGAGGAGATCGCCGCGGTCATCGAAAAGCACGACCTGATGGTGCTGTCCGACGAGATCTATTCTGAGCTGACCTATGAGGGAAAGCAGCATGTTTCCATCGCCTCGATCGACGGTATGCGCGAGCGTACGATCGTCATCAACGGCTTTTCCAAGTCCTACGCGATGACCGGCTGGCGACTGGGCTATGCGCTCGGACCCAAAGAGATCATCGCGATGATGGTCAAGCTCCACCAGTTCTGTATCATGTCCGCCCCGACAACGGCACAGTACGCCGCGATCGAAGCGCTCCGCAATGGCGACGTCGACATTGAGAATATGCGCAGCGAGTATGATATGCGCCGCCGTTTTGTGGTAGGCTCGCTCAACGAGATGGGGCTTAGCTGCTTCAACCCCGAGGGCGCTTTCTATTGCTTCCCGTGCATCAAGTCCACAGGACTGACCAGCGAAGAGTTCTGCACACGTCTCTTGCACAGCAAGCGTGTCGCCTTAGTCCCCGGCTCCGCGTTCGGCGAATCGGGCGAGGGCTATGTGCGCTTGAGCTATTCTTACTCTATCAAGCATCTGATCCGCGCGATGGAGCTGATCCATGAGTTTTTGAAGGAACTGAAAGATGAAAGTAACGGTTAAAGCCCCCGCGAAGATCAACTTGACCCTCGATATCGTCGGCAAACGTGCCGACGGTTATCACGACGTCGCGATGGTGATGCAGGCGATCTCCCTGTATGATACCGTCACGGTGGAGCGTATAGACGGCGAGGGAGAGGAGATCTCTGTCAGCTGTCCCGCGTACCCGGACGTACCGTCCGACGAGAGCAATATCGTCTGTAAGGCGGCACGGGCATTTTTTCGCGAGACCCGTACGCAGCCGTCGCCTTTGTCGATCACGATCGACAAGGTTATTCCGACGCAGGCGGGTTTAGCCGGCGGTTCCGCCGACGGCGCCGCCGTTGTTATGGCGCTCAACCGGCTTTTTTCCACCCATTTGAAGTCGGAGGAAATGGCGGATATCTGCGCTCGGTTCGGCTCTGACGTACCGTTCTGCCTTTTGGGAGGCACGATGCTCGCGACCGGTACCGGCACAACGCTGAAAAAGCTCCGTGCCATGCCCGACTGTCATATCGTCGTCTGTAAGCCCGATATCTCCGTTTCCACCGCTGCGGCATACGCTGCGTGTGACGCTCGTCCGCCAAAAGGCTTTCTGTATACCGACGAGCTGATCAAACGTCTCTACAGCCGCGATATCCGCGGACTGTCCACCTGCCTTTACAACGAGTTTGAACAGGTGATGGAACTGCCCGAGATCAACGAGATCAAGCGGCAGATGCTATCCTGCAAGGCGCTGGGCACCTCGATGAGCGGTTCAGGCTCTGCGGTCTTCGGCATTTTTCTGAATGAGAAAAAAGCGAAGGCTTGCGCAGAATTTCTCGAAAAGAATTATAGCCGCGTCTTCCTGACAAAACCGCTGAAAGACGGCTGTCGGATCGAAGCCATTGATCCAACTGAATAAACTTGAATATACCTGCCAAAGATGATAGTAAATCCATTTTTGTAAGGCAGGTAATTCTTTTGAAGAAATATATCCATCTGTTTGTCGCCTCCGTGATCCTCGCGGGAATGTTGCTGAGCTTACCGTTTTTTGATTCCTGTGAAGCGCTGACCGAGGACGTACTCCGCGTACATATCCTCGCGAATTCCGACTCTGCCGCCGACCAGAGCTTGAAGCTGTGCGTCCGCGACAGGGTGCTGTCACAGTGTTCCGCATATTACGCGGACTGCGCGGACAAAGCTGCGGCGATTGCCGTGACAAAAGCGCACCTTTCCGAGATCGAAGCGGTCGCCCGTGACGAGATCGCGCGCCACGGCTTTTCCTATCCCGTGCGCGCGCAGCTCGGAGAGACGCGTTTTGATACGCGCTATTATGAGGACTTTACCATGCCCGCCGGTGTTTACGACGCTCTGCGCCTAACGATCGGCGACGGCGAGGGCAAAAACTGGTGGTGTGTGATGTATCCGTCCCTGTGCGTTGGGGCGGCGACCGAGACCGAGATGCGCGACAAGCTCGACGACGGCGAGTACGAGGTAGTCACCTCCGAACAATTCGATTTTCGCTTCAAGCTGGTCGAGTATTGGGAGGACATCCGCTCTTGGTTTCGATGATGTGCCTTTTTCGGTACATCGCTTTTGATATGTTATACTAATCCTTAATAAAAACCTTTATCATCTATTGCGCTATATTTCGTATAGCTTTGTTGGGCTCGCTCCTTGACAGGCGCCAGCCTGTCTGCGTCTCCCGTCGCGCTATCCGAAATATATCACTAATATCTGATTAAATCTTTTTATCAAGGATTAGTATTAAGGGAGGGAAGACCTTTGGATGAGGTCAAGCTAAGACGCTACAGCAGTACGCTGACGATCAGCGGTTATGGTGTGATCGCGTTCGGATTGTGGAGTATCGTCAAGACGATCTTGTTGACTGTCATGCATCCTGATGTGATGGGGATCATTCCGGACGAGGACGGCGGGATCTCGCGCGATGTTTATATCACGCTGATGATCACCTTTATGACGCTGCTGCTTGGATTCGATCTCGGGCTGCGGATCTATGTGGGACTTTCCGCGCGATCTGAGGGCAGCGGTAAGAAGAAGCATGTCACCTATCTTGTGTTCGCCGTATTCTTACTGATGCTGTCCATGTTCTCGCTGTGGTCGGGTCTCGATATCAACGACTATGATTCTACCCTCGATTTCTTAGCGTCCTTGCTCGTAGAGATCACCTCTATAGCGGCAGTGATCGAGCTGATCTATTCCTCCATCCGCGTGCGGCTTTTGAAAAAGAAGCTGGAAGGAGAGGCTCCGGTATGAACAAGGATTTTCATTATTACGCCACCTACTGCGCCGCGATCCTTGCGGGCTACAGCCATGAGGAGAGTCTTGATATCTGCTACAGCGCCCAGTTTGTCGATTGGTGCACCGTCACCTTTCTGACGTCGGTCAAAGCGCCGCGTCATGCCGCGACCACCCAGCTCCAGATGGAGATGATGGATGTAAAGATGAACACGGTCGGGTTGCAGGATATCACCCGTATCTGGGCGTCGTTCCATTTCTTGCCCTATGATCTCTATGCCGAAAAACCGCATTGCGGCAAGCGTTATCTCAGCAAATACCGCCTTATCTGTAAGCCCAACGGCGATCTTCTGGTCGATACCGTGAAGCTTGCTAAAGATAAAAGTCTGCAGGCGGTCGGCGTTTGTATGCATGTGCTCGCCGATACATGGGCGCACAGCAACTTTGCCGGCACACCCTCGCTGGTCATCAACAACACCAACAGCTATTTTTATGAGATCATGCCCGACGGCAGCGAGCGCAAGATCAAGTTCAGCCACAACCCCGGCGCCGCTGACGATCTCGAAAAGAGCGTCTATGTCAACACCCTTTACCGTACCGAGGAAAACACGATCATGAACCTCGGTCACGGGCGTGCCGGGCACTTGCCCGACTACAGCTTTGTTCGTTATAAATATCTGCCCGCGTGGAACGGGTACGAAGAGATTGTCAAGGACAACCCCTCCGACTACTATCACGCGTTTTGTCAGATGGTCTACGCGATGCGTTACCTGCGCGGCGAGATCGCGGGATTTGAGAAAGATACATACGATGTCGAGCGGATCGCTCCATGGGAGTCAGAGATCAAAGCGATCCTCGTGAAGCGTCAGCCCGACGATTCCGAAGATTGGCGCGCCTTGGGAGAGAAGCTCTCCGGTCACGCTATCGAAGACTTTGACCTTGAAAAGCACAAGGCAGAGTATCTCAGCGTCGACGAAGCGCATAAGGACGATACCTTCCTCGGCAGATTCATCCTTGCTGCCCTTGCTCAAAAGAGCATGGTCACCGGTGAGATCTTCCGCTCCGGCAACAAGATCGCCGGTTATTCGGTCAACGCGAAAAAGGGCTTTCGCGGTATCAAGGATTATCGCAAGCTGATGCAGCAAACAAAGGAGGCGCAGGCGAATGAACAGCGGTAAACGTATCACCAACGTGATCATCGGCGTCGTGATGCTTTTGATGGGCGCTGTGTTGATACTTGTCCCGTCCGAAGGCTTGCCGTTTGTCGCGCTGATCCTCAGCGTTTCTTTGGTCGTCTACGGCGTCAGGATGCTGGTCTACTATGTCACGATGGCACGTCATATGGTCGGTGGACGGCTGATGCTGTACATCGCGGTCATCGTGCTGGATTTCGGCGTATTCGTCTGGACGCTCTCCGATATTCCTAAGATCTATATCGTCCTGTATATGGTGGCGATCCATGCCTTTTCCGGCGCGATCGACATCATGCGCGGGATCGAAGCCAAGCGTTATCACGCGTCGTCGTGGAAGCTCAGCTTCATTTCCGGGGTCGTCAATATCGCTGTCGCGATCCTCAGCATCGTGTTCATCCGATCCGTCAACGTGATCGTGATCCTCTATGCGCTGGGACTGATCTACTCGGCGATCACGCGGATCATCTCGGCGTTCCGCAGGACGGCGATCGTTTATATCCGATAATCAACACTGCAAACGGAGGCAGAAATGCTGCATTTTATCCTCGGCCGATCCGGCTACGGAAAAAGTGAATATCTAAGACGACATTTTGCGCAGCTTGCTCGCTCGGGAGAGAGCAAGCTGTTGTTTCTCGTGCCCGATCAGATCTCCTTCGAGACCGAGGCAGCGTTTTTGGATCTGCTCGGACCCTCTCTGTCCCGCAATATTCTGGTGCTGGGCTTTTCGCGATTATGCGACTATGTGTTTGAAGCGACCGGCAATCGTTTTTCCACCTTTGCCGACGACGGCGTGCGCCATCTGATGATGAGTCTTGCACTCGAACAGGTACAGGATCAGCTGACCGTATTTGATAAACGCTTTGATACCGCCGATACGCGCGAGCTGATGCTCACCGCCGTGAAAGAGTACAAAAAGTGCGCGATCTCCTCCGATACTCTGCGTGATTTCGCGGATGCTGTAGACGACGATACTCTTTGCGGCAAGCTCAGCGATACCGCGCTGGTCTTTGACGCGTACAACGCAGTCATGGAGCGCAGCTATATGGATCCGCTCGATTCGCTGACCAAGGTCTGTGAGCTGCTGCTCGATGATCGTCTGTTCGCGGATTACACCGTCGCCCTCGACGCGTTCTACGGCTTCACCTCGCAGGAGTATGATGTGGTCGAGCTGTTGATGTCGATGAGCCGTGACACGTTTGTCGCCTTGACCGATGACGGGCGTCCCGACAGCGACAGCCTGTTTTTTGTACCGCGCCGCACCCGTGCCCGACTGACGCGCTATGCCCGTGAGAACGGTATCGAGATCGCGCCGATCACGACCATGACCACCCCTTACCGCTTTCAGAGCGATGCTCTGGTGACTCTTGAAGAAAACGCCTATCGCCTTGAGAAGGAGCCCTATCCCGACGAAGCTGACACGGTGACCGTTTACCGCGCTTCGGGGATCTACGACGAGTGCGATTATATCGCGCGCACTATCCGCGCGCTGATCGAGAACGGTGTCCGTTATCGGGAGATCGCCGTGATCGCGCGGTCTACCGATCCCTATCTCGGCGTTCTCGACTCCTGCCTTGATAAGTACGCGATCCCGTATTTCATGGATCAGCCGCAGGATATCGACGCCATGCCGATCGTGCGGCTGGTATCCGCAGCGTTTGATGTCGTCAACCGCGGATTTCAGCGTGAGGATGTGCTTGCTCTGCTGAAAACAGGGTTGAGCTCCTATTCTGTTTCCGAGATCGCGGATTTTGAGAACTATCTCTTTGTCTGGGATATCTCCTCACGCGGCTTCTACGATCCGTTTTCTTCGCCGCCCGATGGTTTCTCGGATGAGGTGTCCGACGACGATAAAGCGCGGCTTGCGCGGGTCGAGACCCTCCGCGCCGATATCGTCGGCAAGCTCCGCCGTTTTTCAAACGCGGTCAAAGATACCTCCGGCAGAGCGATCGCCGCAGCATTGATGAAGCTGCTGTATGATCTCAAGGTCGATGAAAATATCAATAAACTTTGCGATATATACGAAGCACAGGGCGATACGACGCTGTCCGACGATCTGATCCGCAGCTGGAACGTCCTGTGTGAGATCCTTGATAAGACCGTCGCCGTGATCGGCGATTACGCGATCGACCCGAAACGATTCCGGGAGCTTTTACATACCAACTTTGCCGCATCCGAGATCAGCACCATCCCGCGTTCGATGGACGAGGTGGATATCTCTACCGCCGACCGCTCCTTGATCTCCGATAAAAAGATCGTTTTCCTGATCGGCGCTTTAGAGGGCGAGTTTCCCCATACGCCCGTCGAAGCCGGTGTGTTCACCGACGATGAGCGCGTGCGGCTGAAAGCCATGAACCTTCCGCTCTCCGACTCCATCGAGGAGCTGATCGCGACCGAGCGTTACTACGCTTATTCCGCACTGACCGCCGCGTCCGAGCGGCTCTATCTCAGTTTCTCCGCCGCCGATATGCGCGGCGAGCTGCTGACCCCCTCCGACATGGTCGGTGAGGTCGAGCTGGGCTTGCCGAAACACCGTTTTGTCAATTTCGATACCGTGCCGATCAGTGAGAGACTGCGCTGCAAACGTGCCGCGTTCGATTATCTTGTCAGCCGATGGCACAGCCGCACTTCGGAGATCGCTGCGCTGAAAGCGTATTTTAGAGATGATGACGAGTACCGTGACAGAGTTTTGTCGATCGAAGCGGTCCTCTGCCGCCGCGGTCGCCGTATCACCGATCTTGATCTTACGCGTCGGCTCTACGGCGCCGAAATGCGCCTGTCCTCCACCAAGATCGACGTCTATCATAAGTGCCCGTTCCGCTACTTCTGCGAGTACGGCCTGCGGATCCGTGAACGCCGCAAAGCTTCTGTCGACGCGTTGGAATACGGCACCCTCATGCACCATATTTTCGAATACTTCTTCTCGCGTTACAGTCGGGATGAGTATGTTGCGATGGATGAGCCCGAGATCGCGCGGATCGTCTCCGATATCCTCGACGACTATATCGAGACCCATTTCGGCGGCGCCGACGACAAGTCGGATCGCTTTCTATATCTCTTGTATCGTATCAAGTCCTCCGCGACCAAGCTTGTCCTGCACATGACGCGCGAACTCGGTCAAAGCGATTTTACCCCTGTCGATTTTGAGCTGGGCGTAGGCACGGATATCCCCGACTATACGGTGGAGCTGAAAGACGGCTTGAAGCTTTCTGTCCGCGGCAGCGTCGACCGCGTCGACCGCTGTGACGCCGACGGCGTCAGCTATATCCGCGTCATCGACTACAAGACCGGAACCAAAGAATTCAACATCAACGACATCCTGTACGGCTTGAACCTGCAGATGTTTATCTATCTCTACGCGATCGGACAGAACGGAAGGGAGCGTTACGGAGAGACCACTCCCGCGGGCGTTCTGTATATGCCCGCGGTATCGCCCGTGATCGCCGCCGATCCCGACACGCCCGAATCAAAGATACGCTCCGAGATCATGAAGAAGTACGCCATGAAAGGCGTTATCCTTGCGGATGCCGACGTGGTCGCTCATATGGAGCACGACGCAAAGGGCGTCTATATCCCCGCAAAGCTCAAGGAAGGAGCCCTTTCCGCGACCCCGGGAAGTCTTGCGACCCTTGAGGAGATCGGCGCGATCTTCCGCCGCATCGACGTTTTGATGACCCAAATGGCTCAGTCCCTCTACGACGGCGACGTTTCAGCTCTGCCCCTAAAGGGCAAGAAGTACGATGGCTGCGCCTACTGCGCATATCAGGCGGTCTGTCTGAGAGAAGACGACGATCCCTGTCGTGAGGCGGTCGACCGATCTGCCGCGGAGGTTTTTGCGGATCTTAACGGAGAGGGGGAGCATCATGCCTAGAAACTGGACAGAACACCAGCTCGACGCGATCACAGCGCGCGGCGGTTCCGTGATCGTCTCTGCGGCGGCAGGCTCGGGCAAGACAGCTGTGCTTGTCGAGCGTGTCATCCGTCTGATCACCGACAGCGAAGGCGGCGTTGACGCCGACCGTCTGTTGGTCGTGACCTATACGCGCAAGGCGGCGGCGGAGCTGAAGGGCAGGCTCAAAGAAGCTCTCACCGACCGTATCCGAGAGAACCCCTCCGATCCTTTCCTGCTCCGACAGCAGTCTTTGCTGTCCAAAGCCCATATCTCTACCGTCGACTCCTTCTGCATGTCGCTGTGCAAAGAGTATTTTTACCTGTTGGATATCGACCGCAATATCCGTATCGCCGATACGGGTGAGCTGAGCGTTTTGAAAAGCGACGCGATGCGTCTGACCCTCGATACCCTCTACAGCGAGAAAGATCCCCGATTCCACGCGCTGGTAGAGACCTTTGCCTCTGCGCGTGACGACAGCCGTCTGGAGAACAACCTCTATCAGCTCTATGACTTTCTGCGTTCCCATCCGTTCCCCGAACGCTGGCTCAGCGAGAAGCTCTCCTATTATACCGATTTCCGCGATGTGTCGGATACGGTGTGGGGGAGGATCATCGCGGAGTACACCGATGAGGCGGTCGACTACCTTTCTCAGCTCTGTGAGCGCGGCGTCAACGCCGTCTCGCTCGATGAAAAGCTATACGAAAAGCTCTTCCCGCTGTTTGACAGCTACCGCGTTTTCCTCGACCGATTGAACAGCGCGGTCGACAGCCTCAGCTGGAACGCCGTCCGCGACGTCCTCATGTCCTTTGAAGCGGGCAAGCTTGCGACGCCCAGGGGCTACAAGGACAATCCCTTGAAGATCGCCGCCGCCTCCGCGCGCGATCTGTTCAAAGACACCGTCAAGACCCTCCAAAAGCTCTATGTGCAGGAGGAGGCGATGTGCCTGTACGACATCGAGCGACTAAAGGATTATGCCGAGCAGATGTTCCGTGCCGTCACCCTGTTTGACGAAAATTATTCTCTGCTGAAAAAGGAACACGGCGTAGCGGATTACGCCGATATCGAGCATTGGACGCTCTCTCTGATCATCGACAGAGATACATACATGAAGACCCCGGTCGCCGACGAGATCGCTTCACGCTTCGACTATATCATGGTCGATGAATATCAAGACGCGAACGAGGTACAGGATACCATCTTCAAGACCGTGTCTCGTGACGAGAGCAATCTGTTCGTCGTCGGCGACGTCAAGCAGAGTATCTACGGCTTCCGCCAGGCGATGCCCGAATTATTCTTAAGAAGAAAAAACGAATCTGCCTTATACGATAGAGAGCATGTGGGATTCCCTGCTAAAATAATTCTTGAAAAGAATTTTAGAAGTGACAGCGCCGTCCTCTCGGCTGTCAACTTCTTCTTTACAAAGCTGATGTCTCCCAAGGTCGGCGACATCGAGTACAACGACGAAGAACGCCTTGTTCCCGGCGCTTTCTATGCGCCGCAGAACGAGCCTGCCGTTGAATTCGATCTCATCGACAAAGAGGCTGTCGGCGAAGAAGACGCCGCGATCGCCGAAGCGCGTTATATCGCCGAGCGCATCCACAGTATGGTCGCCGACGGCTATCCCGTGAAGGACGGCGAGACCTACCGCCCCTGTACCTACGGCGACTTTGCCGTGCTCATGCGCAACCTCTCGTCCTACGGCGCTGTTTACCGCGAGGTGTTTGAGCTGTACGGCATCCATGCCCACAGCGAATCGAGCGCCGGATTCCTCGGCACGCGTGAGATCATGCTGCTGACGAACCTTCTGCGCGTGATCAACAACCCTGCTCTGGATATCGAGCTGCTCTCCGTTGTGATGAGCCCCGTGTTCGCTTTCGACGAGGACGACCTCGCGCGCATCCGCGTCGGTTCCCGTTACAGCTCGCTCTATGCCGCGATCACTCTTGACGCGGATCGGGGTGATGAAAAGAGTCAAGCTTTTTTGCGGGAGCTTTCCTATTACAGAAGCCTTTCGGTGACCTTGCCGCTCTATAAGCTGATCACCGTGATCTATGAGCGATCATCCTTCCTGTCCGTCATCTCCGCGTCCGACAGCTCCGGCAACGCGACCAACAACCTGCGCTTGCTGCTCGACTACGCCCGTACCTTTGAGCAAAACACCCATCGGGGCTTGTCGTCATTCGTGAGCTACCTCGACCGCCTTTTGGAGGACGGCGCCGATCTGCCATCCGCGGCGCGTGACAGCGGCGGTGATTTCGGCGTCGAGCTGATGACCGTCCACGCCTCCAAGGGATTGGAATTCCCCGTCTGTTTTATCGCGAATACCGCTCGAAAATTCGTGTCCGATATCACCAGACCCGTCCTGCTCCATTCGCGTTACGGCTATGCCCAAAAGCTCTTTGATCCCGCCCTGTCTGCCGGCTTCAACACCATGCCGCGCACCGCGCTTTCGATGGAGATCAGCCGCGACGAGATGAGCGAGGAACTGCGCGTCCTGTATGTCGCCATGACCCGCGCTAAGCAAAAGCTTATCATGCTGGCGACCCCCTCGCGCGGTGTAGAGAGCTTTATCGCGAACATTTCGAAGAAGCTCGCGGGTCAGCGCGATCTCTCACCCTTTGCGGTACGTTCGGCAAATTCGCCCGCCGATTGGCTGACGATGTGCGCCCTGCTCCATCCCGACGGCGAACCCCTCCGCGCATACGCAGAGCTGGAGGTCGATCATGAACCTCAGTCGGATTTCCGCTTCACCTGCCGCGTGATCAACACGCCCTTTGACAGTGATGAAGTGTCGGAGAACGCGGAAAACACGGAGCTTCCCGAAGTAAATGACGCTGTGATCGAGGTGTTGAAACAGCACGACGCGTACCGTTATCCCTATGAGGGGCTCAACCGCCTGCCCGTGAAGGTAGCGGCGTCAGTATTGGCGCATCAGCAGTCGCGCGACAACCGTGAGCGCTATCTTAACCGTCCCGCCTTCCTCAGCCGTGAGAAGCTCAATTCCGCCGAGAAGGGCACCGCTCTGCACGCGTTCATGCAGTTTGCGGATTTCACCGCCGCGCGCAGGGATATCGCCGCCCAGCTGAAAGCGCTGTCGGACGGTGGTTATCTGACCTCAGCTCAGGCGGACAGCATTGATATGCAGCGTGCCGAACGCTTTATCGAAAGCGACCTTGTCACCCGATGTCTGAACGCGGACGCTGTCTACAAAGAATACCGTTTCAACGTCAGGATCCCCGCCCACACTGTCGATCCTAAGGTCGAAGAACCTTTCCGTGACGAGCCCGTAATCCTGCAGGGCGCCGTCGACCTTGCTTTTGTCGAGGACGGCGAGCTGGTCATCGTCGACTACAAGACTGACCGTGTCAAGCGCGCCGAGATCCTCGCTGAACGCTATGCGAAACAGCTCATGCTTTACAAAGGCGCGATGGAAGAGTGCCTCGGGCTACCCGTCAAAGAGTGCCTGATCTATTCCATCCACCAAAGCGTCGAGGTCCCTGTTTATCACAAATCCTAAGATAAGAAAACCCCAACCGATTTGATCTCGGTTGGGGTAATTTTATGTTGTAATGATCTTTTCCGCGACCTTGATCCCGTCTACCGCGGCTGAGACGATCCCGCCCGCGTATCCGGCGCCTTCGCCGCAGGGGTACAGCCCCTTCAAACTGACGCTCTGCAAGCTCTCGTCACGCGTGATGCGGATGGGGGAGGAGCTTCTGCTCTCGACGGCAGTCAGCACCGCGTCGGGATGACTGAAGCCATGCAGCCTGCGGTCGATCATCGGCAGCGCCTCGCGCATCGCGTCGGTCACGAATCGCGGCAGGATCTCGTCCATACTCGCAAAGCTCGTCCCCGGCAGATAGCTCGGCAGCACCTCGCCGAACCGTGTGGATCTCACGCCTTTGAGAAAGTCGCCGACCCTTGTCACAGGCGCGTGATAATCCCCGCCTCCCGCGAGAAAAGCTTTGTGTTCCAGCTCTCTTTGCCAGTACATGCCCTTGAGGGCGTGATCCCCGGGGATATCTTCGGGATTCACCGAGACCAGCAGCGCCGCGTTGGAGTTGATCTTGTCACGCGCGAATTCACTCATGCCGTTGGTCACGACGCTGTCCTTCTCGCTCTGCGCCGCGACGACCAAGCCGCCCGGACACATGCAGAAGGTGTACACGCCGCGCCCGTTCTTGATATGTACGCTTTGCTTGTAGTAGGCGGCAGGCAGCTGTCTGTACGCCTCGCCGTACTGGGAACGGTCGATGTTCTCCCTCAGATGCTCGATCCTCGCGCCGACCGAAAAGGGCTTGGGCGACGTATGCACGCCCATCCGATGGATCAGCTCAAAGGTATCTCTCGCACTGTGACCGATCGCAAGCACGATCTCGCCGCAGTCGATCAGCCGACGATTTCCCTCATGCTCGACCTCGGCTGCGACGATCTTTCCGCCGACCGTTTTGATGTCGACCAGCTTAGTGTCAAAGAAGATATCCGCGCCCAACGCGATCAGCTCTTCACGAATGTTTCTGACCGTATCGCGCAGCTTGTCTGTGCCGATATGCGGTTTTGCGTTGTAGAGGATCTCGTCAGGTGCGCCGTGTTTCGCAAATTCCTGCAAGACCTTACGCGCGCGCCCATCCTTCGTACCGGTGTTGAGCTTACCGTCCGAGAAAGTGCCCGCGCCTCCCTCGCCGAACTGCACGTTACATTCGGTATCAAGCTCCGCATTTTTCCGGAATTGATTGATCGCTTTCGCGCGATCTTCCACGCGTGATCCGCGTTCGATCACGATGGGACGGATCCCGCTTTGCGCCAGCGTCAGCGCGCAGAACAACCCCGCCGGACCTGTTCCGACGATCAGCGGACGCTTATTCTTATCCTTTGCCGTCAAGGGAATGTAGCGATACTCCTCGGCGGCGACGGCGTTTTTACTTTTCGCTTTGTTCAACGCTGCCTTTTCATCGGCGTTGAGATACACATCCACGCTGGTGATATAGCGGATGTCATCCTTATGCCGCGCGTCGATGGATCGCCTGTACAACGCGGTTTTCATGATCGCTTTTGGCGACGTTCTCAGTTCCTTGGCACAAGCCTTGACGATGTCCTCGTCTGTATAGCCAAGCGGCAGTTTGATATTGCTGATCCGTATCATAAGCTGTCACCCGCGCACATGCCGCTTGCGAACGCGAACTGCAGGTTGTAGCCGCCGCAGTCGCCGTCGATATCCAGCGCCTCGCCTATGATATACAGTCCCTTGTGACGCTTGCACATAAAGGTGCGAGCGTCGATCTCGCTGAGCTTCACGCCGCCCGCGGTGACCTGCGCCTTTTTGAAATCTCTGTTTTCTTCACAGGAGAAACGCCAGTCTGCAATATGACGGCACAGTGATTTTATTTCTTTTTCGGAAATATCTTTGCATAAGGCCGAGGGCCGCACACCGCTCGATTTGAGGATAGCCAGACCGAGGTTTTTGTGGAACATCCCGATGAAGATATCCGATACAGACGCGCTTGCATCGCGCTGCAAACGCCCCTCGATCTCGCTGTACAGCCGATCGGGACTCAGATCGGGCAGCAGATTTACGGATATCTCACAGCCGCCCTTGTTCGCCTCGCGCGACAGATCAAAGATGCAGATGCCCGACAGCGCGTTCTCGGCAAACTGTACCTCTCCGCGTTCCGATTTGACGACTTGATGATTTTTGATAAGACGGACCTCTGCCTGCGCGCGAATACCTTTGAGCGATCTCAGCAGATCGTTATTGACCTTGACGGGCGACAGCGAAGGGCTGACCTTTGTCATCCCCACACCCAGCGATCTGAGCAGCTCTCTGCTTCCGCTCTCACGACCCGCGTGATCATTCCTGCCGCCGACAGCGATCACCGCTTTTCTCGCGAAAATGCGCCTGTCCGCCGTGACGATCTCGTAGCCCTCGGCGGTCTTTTGGATGCTCTGTATCTCCTCACCGCAGTACATATCGACAGAAAGCTCTGCCAGTCGTTTTCGAAGAACGTCCAAAACAGAGCTTGCTTGATTCGACAGGGGATAGACTCTGCCCTCGTGATCGGCATGGGTCAAGAGCCCGAGCGTATGGAAACAGTGCAGAACAGCGTCACTGCTATATTTCTTAAAAAGAATATTAATAAGATCCGTACTGCCCTCGCCGTGGTAGCTTTCCGCATCCGCGCCGATATGGCTGAGGTTGCATCTGCCGTTGCCGGTGACGAGCAGTTTTTTACCGACGCGGTCGGCTTTTTCCAGGATGACGATCTTTTCCTTAGGATGACGTTCCGCCGCGCGGACGGCACACATCATACCGCCGGCGCCGCCGCCGATGACCGCTGCGTAAACGTTCTCTTTCTTCATCATGCCTGCGGAACACTGGTGGTGAAGAGCTTTGTGAGGAAGCCGAAGCTCTGCGGCAGCAGAACGACCAGCGAGACGATCACGCCCGCGATCAGCACACCGCAGAAGACCGCGAGCACGGATTTTTTGAAGCCCATATCGAGGATGGAAGCCGCCAGAGTACCCGTCCACGCGCCGGTGACAGGCAGGGGGATTCCGACAAAGAGCATCAGCGCGACAAAGAGCCCCTTGCCGCTTTTGGCTTTGAGCTTCTCGCCGCCCTTCTCGCCTTTTTTCAGACAGAAGGTAAAGAACTTGCCGATATATTTTTTATCCTTGCCCCATTCCAGCACCTTTCTCGCAAAGAGATAGATGAACGGCACGGGGATCATATTGCCGATGACGGCGATGATATACGCGACGGCGGGGTGGATATGATAGCCCCAGACTGCCGCCGGGATCGCGCCTCTCAGCTCAAAGATCGGGATCATCGCAAAGACCAAGGTCAGAAGATAATATTTCAACATGATATTTGACTCCTTATCATAAAGTACGCTCTTAGCATTATAACTGAAAAACCGATCCATTTCAACACTTATTTGACCGATCCTTAAAACTTATATGAATCTGTTTGACATCTTATACGGAATTGATTAAAATATTAACCGTATGACATCCTAAGATGAAAAGGATCAATTATGGTAAATCGTAAACTGATTATCGCGCGTATCATCTTGACCGTTTTGACGGTCACAGCGGTCGCGGCGATCTTCTATAATTCCTCGCTCAGTGCGGTAGAATCGACCGAACAGAGCTCACCGCTGACCGATATGATCAACGGTTGGTTCTCATCCGTCCATATCCCGATCGTGATAGACGAAACCGTCGTGCGCAAGCTTGCGCATTTCACGGAGTACGCGGTGTTGGGGGCGCTTTTGACGACGACCGTTCATCTGTATACGCAAAAGCGGGGCAGAACGCTGCTGTTCGCGCTGCCGATCGGCGCGTTGATCGCGGTCATCGACGAGCTGATCCAGCTTTTTTCCGCGGGACGATCCTGCGAGGTGCGCGACATGGTGATCGACTTTTCGGGCATATTGTTCGCAACGCTGATCGTCACATTGATTATTTCTTTATTAGAAAAAAGAACTCCAAAAAAGCAATTGAAGGAAGGGTAACCCTTGAGTGAGATAACAGAGAACAAAATGGGCGTCAAGCCGATGCTGCCGCTCTTGCTCGGAATGTCGCTGCCGGCGATGTTTTCGATGATGATCCAGGCGCTGTACAATGTCGTCGACAGCATCTTTGTCGCGCGCTTCCATCCCGATGCGCTGCAGGCGGTTTCGCTGGCGTATCCGCTGCAGTTGATCTTGATCTCGTTCGGCGTCGGAACGGCGGTCGGCGTCAATTCGCTGATCGCTCGCAGATTAGGCGCGAAAAATTATAAAGAAGCTAACGCCGCCGCGACGACGGGTCTGGTGCTCGCCGTGATCAACTGGCTGATATTCCTATTGATTGGATTGCTCTTTGCAAGACGGTTTATCGCGCTGTTCACCTCTGACGCGACCGTTATCGAATACGGCAGACAGTACCTCACCGTCGTGCTGTGCTTCTCTCTCGGTATGGTGACCTCCTGCATGGGTGAGAAGATCCTCCAATCGACCGGCAACATGATCTTTCCGATGATCACCCAGCTGATCGGCGCGATCGTCAACATCATCTTCGATCCGCTGCTGATCTTCGGTATCGGATTCTTCCCGCGCCTGGGCGTTCTGGGCGCGGCGATCGCGACCGTGTTCGGTCAGTTCTGCTCCATGACCTTCATCCTGATCGTGCTTTTCGTGAAGAAGCATGACGTCAAGATCACCTTCAAAGGTTTCCGTCTGCAAAAGGATGTGCTGAAAAACATCTATGCGGTCGGTTTTCCGGCGATCATCATGCAGAGCATCGGCTCGGTGATGGTCTCGGGAATCAACGCGATTATTTCCATCGCGGACATCGCCGCCGAGTATGCCGCGGCGTACATCAATGCTTTCGGTATCTATTTCAAGCTCCAGAGCTTTGTCTTCATGCCCGTGTTCGGTCTGAACCAGGGTGTGTCGCCGATCATCGGCTACAACTACGGCGCGCATAACAAAAAGCGCATGTATTCCGCGTTCCGTCTGGGTATCATCATCGCCGCCGCGATCATGGCGGCGGGAATGCTTCTGTTCCAGCTGGCGCCCGAGTGGCTCTTGTCCCTGTTCCAATCCGACGCGGCGATCGACTCCGCAGCGAACTCTCTGCTCGTCGAGGTCGGCGTACCGGTGCTTCGGATCATCAGCCTGTCCTTCATCATGGCGGCTCTGGGCATCATGTTCTCCACCCTGTTCCAAGCGATCGGCAAGGGCTTCTACAGCATGATCATGTCCGTTTCCCGACAGCTTGTGATCCTGTTGCCCGTCGCGTATTTGCTCTCAAAGGTCAACATGACGGCGATGTGGTACGCGTTTCCGATCGCCGAGGTCGTCTGTCTCGGTATCGCGATCATCTTTTTTATCAAGCTGCAGCGAAATGAACTGAGCAAGCTGTAATATCCCGCCTTTTCATCTCATAAGATTTATGGGGTGATAGTATGAGCGAGATACGACACAGCGAGATCGTTTACGAAGAGGGATGGCACGAAGCCGCGCCGGTCGTCGAGACCGAGATCCCTCTCGATGAAGAACCAAAGGATCAAAAGCCTTTTGAAAAGCAGGAGGGTTCAAAACCGCTGCTCATCACGATACAGCTCGTGCTCAGCTTGTTGGCGGCGCTGATCCTGTTTCTGCTCAAGGCGATGGACAGTGTCGGTTACCGCGATTTCATGGATTATTACCATGAAGAGCTCAGCAAACCCATCGTGTCACAAGGCGTGTTTGAAGCTATGGATGTCAGCCGCCTGTTTACAGAGGAGCATGTGACGGTACAGGCAACGCCCGATGAAGCTCAAGATCGCTGATCTGCGGCTTTATATCGGCTACGAGGTCGTCGCGGCGATGGCCGCCGTGCTGCTGCTCGACCGCGAAAACCGCGTGATCTGTTGCTTTGCCGCGGCTTTACTGCATGAGCTGGGACACCTGTTGATGATGCGTCTGTTCTCTGTCAGAGTACGCGGGTTGAAGCTGCGGCTTTTTGATGTGCTGATCGAAGCGGATGAACCCGCTTCCTTTTGCGCGGATATCTGTATCACGCTCGGCGGCGTGTTGATGAATTTTCTCTGCGCAGTTCTCCTCTGTCCGTTCAGCCTAAAGCTCGGGCTTCCGCATGTGATGCTTGGGATCTTCAACCTGCTGCCCGTGATGAGCCTCGACGGAGGACGTCTTTTGTATCTTTTGGTGACCCGCAGGTTCTCACCGCGCGCGGGCGATGTCATCTTGAAGCTCTCGACCTTTCTGTTCCTCCTGCCTCTGATGACGGCAGGTTTATATTTACTGTTCCAAAGCGGCTATAATTATTCGCTTTTGGTGATATCTCTGTATTTGACGGCAATTTTATTTTTCAAACATTAGGAGAAGCTTATGTATCCCGAAAAAATCGAAAAACTGCTCCTCAAGGTGCAAAAGCCCGGCCGCTATGTCGGCGGCGAGATGGGAGCGGTCATCAAGGACAAGCAGGACGTCGACGTGCGGTTCGCCTTCTGCTTTCCCGATACCTACGAGATCGGCATGTCGCACCTGGGGCTGAAGATCCTCTACAGCCTGTTCAACGAGAAGCCCTATATCTGGTGCGAGCGCGTTTTCGCGCCGTGGCTGGATATGGAGGAGATGATGCGTTCCCACGATATCCCGCTCTGCGCGCTGGAGTCGGGCGATCCGATCTCCGACTTTGATTTCATCGGATTCACCCTGCAGTATGAGCTGAGCTACAGCAATATCCTCAACATGCTGTCGCTGGGCAATATCCCTGTTTTGTCAAAGGACAGGCATGACCTCAATCATATCGTCGTCGCGGGAGGTCCCTGCGCCTGCAACCCCGAGCCGATCACCGACTTTATCGACATCTTTTTCCTCGGCGACGGGGAAGAGGTCGATCTCGAGGTCATCGAGCTGTACCGCGAGTGCAAGAAAGCGCATCAGACCCGTGAGGAATTTTTGCGCCTTGCGTCACAGATCAAGGGCGTTTATGTCCCCTCGCTCTACGACGTCAGCTACAACGACGACGGTACCGTCAAAGCGATCACTCCGCGCGACGGCGCTCCTGCCGTGATCGAAAAGCGCGTGATGATGAACATGGACGAGAGTTACTATCCCGACAATTTCGTTGTCCCGAATATCGAGATCGTCCATGACCGCGCGGTGGAGGAGATCTTCCGCGGCTGTATCCGCGGCTGTCGGTTCTGTCAAGCGGGCTTTTTATACCGCCCCGTGCGTGAGAAATCGGTCGAGTGTATCAGCGACCAGTGCCATAAGCTCTGCCAAAATACCGGCTACGATGAGGTGTCTCTATCCTCTTTGAGCTCCAGCGACTATTCGCAGGTCGTCCCCATGCTCCGTGAGCTGAACTCATGGGCAAAACCCGAGAACGTCAGCCTGTCGCTGCCGTCACTGCGCGTAGACGGCTTTTCCGACGATATTCTCAACGAGATCAAGACCGTGCGCAAAAGCGGCTTGACCTTCGCTCCCGAAGCGGGCAGCCAGCGCCTGCGCAACGCTATCAATAAGAATGTCTTTGAAGACGAGCTGACGGACACCTGCCGCGTCGCGTTTGAGGGCGGTTACACGACCGTCAAGCTCTATTTCATGATCGGCTTGCCGACCGAAACGATGGACGACGTCGCCGAGATCCCTCTGCTCGGCAAAAAGGTGCTCGATACCTTCTACAGCACCCCAAACCGTCCCAAGGGCAAGTCGCCCCGCGTGACGGTCTCCGCGTCATCCTTTGTCCCTAAGCCCTTTACACCCTTCCAGTGGGAGCCGCAGGACAGGATGGATATCCTGCGCGAGAAGCAGCAGCATATCAAACAGACGATGATCGACAACCATATCTCACCCGCTAAGATGACTTATAACTATCACGATTCCGACACCTCCTATCTTGAAGCGGTATTCGCGCGCGGCGACCGTCGTCTGAACGCGGTCATGTATGAAGCTTACAAGCGCGGTATGCACTTTGACGGCTGGAGCGACTGCTTCTCTCTGAAAGCATGGCTTGAGGTCTTTGAAGCCTGCGGTATCGATCCCTCTTTCTACGCGAACCGCCGCCGTTCCTTTGACGAGGTGCTCCCGTGGGATCACCTGGACTACGGCGTATCCAAAAAATTCTTACAGAGCGAATGCGAGCGTGCCTATCGCTCCGAGGCTTCTCCCAACTGCCGTGAAAAGTGCATGGGATGCGGCGCGATGAAATACGGCGGAGGTGTGTGCTATGAAAAACGTTAGGGTCTTTTACCGCAAGTTCGGGCCGTGCAAGTACATCTCTCACCTCGATACCAACCGCGTGATGATCCGCGCGATCGGCAAAAGCCGGCTGAACATCTGGCGTACCGAGGGCTTCAATCAGCACGCCTATATCACCTTCGCTCTGCCTTTATCACTGGGATTCGCCTCCGAGTGTGAGAGCATGGATTTCCGCGTGCTTGACGATAACGAGAACCTCTCCTTGATTCCCGAACGTCTCAACGCCTGCCTGCCCGACGGTATCCGCGTCTACCGCTGTGTCGAGTCGGTGCATAAACCCGCCGCGATCTATTCCGCAAAATATGCCGTCACCCTCGAGTCGATGACGGAGAATGATATTTCTTTTGAAGAATTAACGAAACAATGGCAAGCTTTTCTCGATCTCCCCGAGATCAACGTCGAGAAAAAGACGAAAAAAGGCATGAAGACCGTCGACCTCAAGCCCTATATCCTGGCATGCGAGCTGTCAGCGGGGGAGAAGCTGCACTTCGATCTGACCCTCCCCGCGGGGTCTTCGCTGAACATCAACCCCAATCTGTTGATCAACGCTTTTTCCGAGCGCATCGGCGTCGAGCTGTACGCCGACATCACCCGCGTCGGCATCTATACCAAGGAGGGCGAGGACTTTGCGTAAGCGCTATGACGTCGTTCTTCTCGATGCGGATGAAACGGTCTACGACTTCAAGCTTGCCGAAAAGACCGCCGTCAGCCTGACGCTCAGAAAGTTCGGCGTCGAGCCGACCGACGAGGTGGTAGAGCGCTACAGCGCGATCAACCTCAGCTGTTGGAAGGCGCTTGAGCGCGGCGAGCTGAGCCGCGAGGATCTGAAACCCACCCGCTTTCAGATGCTATTCAAATTCCTCGGCGCACCGCCCTGTGATTTCAACTCCGTCAACGATACCTACGAAACCAACCTTTCCCATCAAGCCTTTCTGCTCGACGGCGCACTTGATTTTGTGAAAAAGCTCCATCAGCACTGCGAGATCTACCTCGCCACCAACGGACTGACCATCCCCCAGACGGGACGATTCAGCCGCGCCGCCGTCAAGCCTTATGTCGACGGGATCTATATCTCCGAGCAGATCGGTCACAGCAAGCCCGACAAGGCGTATTTCGACTACATCTTCCGCGATTTGAACATCACCGACAAAAGCCGTGTTATCATGGTCGGCGACAGCCTGACCTCCGATATGCAGGGCGGTCGCAACGCCGGCGTTACGACCTGCCTGTTCACAAACGGCAAACCGCTGACCCACAGCGATCTCTGCGACTACGAGATACAGACCTACGACGCGTTTTTTGACATCTTATTCGAAAGCTGATATTCTAATTGCTATTCTGTGCGATAAAAAACCTCCTCTGATCGTTTGATCGAAGGAGGTTTTTACTATCTCACGTTTATTCACTTTTCTCGTTGATGACCAGCACATAGAATTCATACGGCTGATAGCTCTTGCCCTTGAATTCCTCTTTGGTCATTTCTTTTTCATCGGTAGATAGCGTCTTACCGTCGTGATGGATGACACAGGTCGCCTTGTCATATCCGAGCTCCGCGCTGATATCCTCGATGGGGTCATAGTAGAGGTTGCTCAGATAGATGACGGTATTGCCGCCGCTTGTTCTCTTGAAGCCGAAGAGCTTCGAGTTGGAGGTCTCCAGGTATTCGATCTCCTTTCCGGTGGAAGAGAGCGCCTTGTTCTCCGTCTTGACCTTGGAGAGCGCCTTGATCAGCTCGGCATATTTCGGCTGATCCTCCCATTTGACTGCATCCTTTTCAAAGAACTCGATCTCATGGTCATACCCTTCTTCGTTGGAGGTATAGATCAGCGGCATTCCCGGGGTGATGAAGCTCAGCGCGAGCAGCGTTTGGTAGGTGTCGCCGAACCGGTCGACGATGCTGCCCTCATACGAATTCTTGTCATGGTTGTCAAGATAATTCATCGGGAAGCTGTCGCCTTTATAATTGGCGTTGACCTCCATACCGTCCTTGATCGATGAGGTCGCGACGCCGCTTTTGGTCATCATCGACTGACCGTACAAGAAGTCGTTGTAGCAGCTGTCAAAGGCATATTGCGTCAAGCTGGCGCTGGCGGAGGTCTCCGCGAGCATCATGATATCCTTGTTGATGGATTTCAGCTTATATACCGCCGCGTTCCAGAAGCCGGACGGAACGCCGATCGCGTGGTCACAGCGGAAGCCGTCGATGCCGATCTCCTCGATCCAGTACTGCATACATTTGATCATCTCAGCGCGCATTTCATAGTTGTCGTAATCGAGCTGCGCGGTATCCGTCCAGTCGTACGGAGAGACGATCTTGCCGCTGTCGTTCTGTTTGTACCAGTCCTTGTGCTCCGTGATCCAGGCGTTATCCCATCCGGTATGGTTGGCGACCCAGTCGATCGTGACCTTGAAGCCCATCTCATGCGCTTTCTTGAGCAGGTGCTTGAAATCCTCCATCGTGCCGAACTCGGGGTTGACTTCCTTGTAGTCGGTCACGGCGTAGTAGGAGCCGAGCGTGCCCTTGCGTTCCGTTTCGCTGATGGGGTGGATCGGCATCAGCCAGAGGGTGTTGATCCCCATCTCCTTGATCCTGTCGAGGTGCTTTTCAAAGGCTTGGAAGGTGCCTTCCTCGGTGTACTGGCGGATGTTGACCTCGTACAGCACACAGGTCTCGAGCCACGGCGCGACCGATTTTGTCAGGATTGCGTCATCCGAGGAGATGTCGGTCATCACACCGTCGATCACGCTCTCGCTTTTTACTTCTTGCGAGAGCTTGTATTCCGTTTTGGCGGTCTCCGTTTTTTTATCACTGTCGCCGCAACCGACCAGCGACAGGATCATGATAAGCGCGAGTATCAGAGCCAAGATCCGTTTCATAGTCATCCTTCTTTCAAAGAGTTATTTGCTACTTAGTATGATTTGATTATAGTGGCAGAAGCAGCCTTTGTCAATGAAAAGAAAATCGCGTATCAGCACACGGCTCATACGCGATAGTTGTAGGTGGATTATTTGTTTTTGCTGCCCGCGATGGTGATGATCAGATCAAGTACCTTGAGGTACAGCCACAGAACGGTGAACGAAAGACCGAACGCTGCCTGCCACTCATATTTTTTCGGGAGCTTATCCTTGACGACATGGTCGATGGTCGCGAAGTCGCAGATCAAGAACAGCGCCGCGATGATGATGAAGACGACCGAAACGCCGATCGAGAAGCCCAGGTTCTGTCTGATCGACGCGACCAGCGGCTGGGTGAAAGGGATGAACGAGCCGATGAACATGAGGATCGACACGGCGACGGAGGTGACCAGCAGGGTCAGCATGACCATCTTGAATTTCTTTGTTACGCGGATCGCGCCGGTGGTGTACAGGATCGACATGACGAGGATGATCGCCATCGTGATCACGAGCGCCAGCAGACCGAGATACTCTTTGCCCTTGAGGACCTTGAAGATCAAGAAGGAGATGAAGTATCCTTGGGTGACACAGTACAGCGCGCCGGTCACCGGAGTGGTGGGTTTTGCGAAGAAAGCGAGCAGCTGGAATACGACGCCGAGGATCACGGCGGCGACCAGAGCGATCGCCTCGGTCGTATACATCTCGACGACAAAGTTTTTGATGTTGATCTCAAAGGCGTTTCCCGTCACAAGATTCGCGGACAGGATGCGCTGCAGGATGATACCGGCTATCGAGAAAAGCAGGAAGAATACGGTTTTTCCCGTGATACCGCCGTAGGTAGCGGAGTCGGTCTCGTCATATTCGTTGACCTTGTCCAGCCTGCGCATCACGGGATTGGACGCGAGCAGCGAGCTGCGTTTTGTGGTCGTTGCGGCGTAACCGCCTTGATTGTTGGATAATCTGGCCATAGGCAACCTCTTTTCATATGTTTTGCAAGCACATTTTAACACACTGTTTTTGTGAAATCAATCGGAAAAGCACAAAATCATAAAATTTTCGGACAGATAGTGACATTTTCGGTTTTTTCCATTATAATAGTATCCATATGTGACTTTATTATATAGTCATCGCGAAGCCTCTTGGGGGGCTGTGGCGATCTCGACCGATGAAATACCCCGCGGCTTACCGCACGGGGAAGATCCCGAAGCATCCGATCGCTGCTTGACGAAGTGATCAAGTCTATAAAGATCGTATAAAAAACAGGAGAATGAGTATGAATCAGGAAAACCGAGCGTTTTACGGCGTCTATGCCGACCGGCTTCAAGAGCTGTGCGATTTGATGATGAAAGAGGTCAAGTCGATGCTCGACAGCATCAGCACCGATTCCGAGACCGCCCTTGCCGAGCATCTCAAGTGCCGCGTCAAGGACTGCGAAAGTCTCAGAGAGAAGCTTCATAGGCTGTCGCTGGAGGATTCGGCAGAGTCCGCGCTGAAAAATCTGTCCGATGTCGTCGGTGTGCGCGTGATCACCCACTTCGTCGGCGATATCTATACCGTGCTCGATCTGATCGAGAGCAGCGACAAGTGGAAGGTCAAGACCGTCAAGGACTATATCGCGAACATGAAGCCGAACGGCTACCGTAGCCTGCATGTCTTGCTCACCGTGCCCTTCGGGGTCGGCGGTATCGACGAGATCGACGTCGAGGTCCAACTGCGTACGATCGCGATGGATTGCTGGGCAAGTCTCGAGCATCAGCTCAAGTATAAGAAAGATATCCGCAGCACCGCGCTGATCGTCGGCGAGCTGAAACGCTGTGCGGATGAGATGGCGTCCACCGATCTGACGATGCAGACTATCCGCGATTTGATACAGAAAGGTTGATTCGATGAAGATATTATACGCAGAGGACGAGCTGCAGCTCTCCTCGGCTGTCACCGAGATATTGAAGATGGAGGGCTTCGAGGTCACGTCCGTCTATGACGGCGAGCAGGCGCTTGATGCGCTTCACAAGGATTATTACGACGCGGTCGTTCTCGATATCATGATGCCTAAGAAGGACGGTATCGAGGTGCTGACCGAGATGCGCCGCGAGGGTGACCATACCTCGGTATTGATGTTGACCGCCAAAGCCACCGTTGACGATCGTATCACGGGGCTGTCCGTCGGCGCTGATGATTATCTGTCTAAGCCCTTTGCCATGAAGGAACTGGTCGCGCGGCTGAACTCACTGATCCGCCGCAACTCCGACTACCGCCATTCCGTTTTGAAGTATGCGAACATCGAGCTGGATTCCAACTCCTGTGAGCTGCGATCCGATAAAGGAAGCCTGCGACTGAACAATACCGAAGCCGAGCTTCTGTCCTTTTATATCCGCAACGTCGGCTCTCCCTTTACGGCGGAACAGATCAACGAGCAGGTCTGGGGCGGCAGAGAAAGCGCCGAAAAAGCCGAGCTGTATATCTACTATCTAAAGAACAAACTCAGACAGATCCGGTCCGACGTCAGCATCTTGATCGACGGCGAGACCTATGCTTTGGGAGAGGAAGAAGCATGAAAAAGCTGCGCAGAAAAGTCATCCTCGGCGTGTTGGCAAGCTCGCTGGTCGTATTTGCCTTGACAGTACTGATCTTCGGTATCGTGCTCAACACCCATGTGGTCAACCGTGCCGACGCGATGACCGAGCTGATCAACAAATCCGGCGGTGAGTTTCCCGACAAGCGAGAGTATGATAAGCTCAACCAAGAGGATCAGATCCGCCTGTATAACTATGACGAAGAGTCCCGTTTCCGTCTGCGCTACTTTGTGGCGTATTATGACGAGAACTTGAGCGTGACCTCACTCAAGACCGAGCATATCGCCGCGGTGGACGACGCGAAGGCGGAGATCATGGCGCTCTCCGCGATCGTGATGGACAAGCCTACCGGCAACTACGGCGATTATCGCTACCGTATCTGTGAGGATACCCACAGCGTGATCTTTCTCGATGTTTCCGACGATTTCGACAGCGTCAAGCTGATCCTGCTGCTTATCAGCGGCGTCGCTATGCTGTTTATCGTCTTGATCACCGTGGTGTTCTGGTTTTTGTCCAAGCGTATCGTCCAACCGTTTGAAGAGAACTCGCGTATGCAGAAACAGTTCATCACCGACGCGAGCCATGAGCTGAAAACGCCGCTGGCGATCATCTCCGCGAACGCCGAGGTGCTCGCCTATAAGAACGGTGAGAACGAGTGGATCAACAACATCACCGCGCAGGTCGAGCGTATCGGCGGACTGATCAACGAGCTGTTGACCCTCAACCGTCTTGAGGAGGTCGAGGAGATCTCCGATATCGAGCCTGTCGATCTCAGCGCGCTCGTTCCGATGATCGCCGCCGATTTCGCACAGGTCTTTGAAAGCGCGAAAGCCTCGGTGGTCTATGATATCGAGCCCGATATTGTCCTCAACTGCAATCGCGGGCAGCTCGAGCGGCTGATCTCCGTACTGGTCGAGAACGCCTCCAAGTATATCAGCGAGGACGGCGAGTTCCGTATCACCGTGAAGAAGGATCTGCGCCATACCTACCTGTCTTTCTTCAATACCTGCGAGGTCGATCCCGACGCAGACTATAAGCACCTGTTTGATCGTTTCTACCGTCCCGACGCCTCCCGTACCTCCAAGACCGGCGGCCACGGTATCGGTCTGTCGATCGCGAAGCGTATCGTCACCCTGCACAACGGCACGATCGAAGCCGTCCCGTCCGACGACGGCCTGTCCTTCAACGTCAAGCTGTCCAACCGTCTGAAGGCACAGCGTTAACCGAATCAGTCACAGCTGACCTTGTTCCGCGCGAGCAAGGTCTTTTAGCTGATACTAAGTAGCAATAAAACACTTTAATATCTTTTTAGAGCTTTTTATTGCTACTTAGTATGAAGTATTCGCGATTTGTCCCTATTTTGTCATGGTTGATGTGCTATGATACTATCAACGACCGAGGAGGTGTTTGTATGAATTACATTTTGACAACATCCAATTTGACCAAAACCTACGGTTCCGTCCACGCGGCGGAGAATATCGATATCCATATCCGCAAGGGTGAGATCTACGGCTTGATCGGACGCAACGGCGCCGGCAAAACCACGATCATGCGGATGCTCAGCGGACTGTCGACCCCTTCGTCCGGCAGCTTTTCCTTTGAAAGGCAGGGGAAAGGCGGCATCGGCGTCGGCGCCTTGATCGAAGCGCCGGGATTGTACCCGAAGCTCAGCGCCTATGATAATCTGAAGATCAAGTGCATCGGGCTGGGCGTTCACAAAGAGGATCGCGACGCTTATATCCGTGAGCTGCTGACGCTGGTCGGCTTACAGGATACCGGCAAGAAGCCGACGAGATCCTTCTCGCTCGGTATGCGCCAGCGTCTCGGCATCGCCCTTGCACTTGTGGGCGATCCCGAGATGATCATCCTCGACGAGCCGATCAACGGATTGGATCCGCAGGGTATTGCGGAGGTGCGCCGGATGCTGGAGCGGCTGAAGGAGGAGAAAGACATCACCATCATGGTGTCGAGTCATATCCTCGACGAGCTCTCCAAGATCGCCGATTCCTACGGTATCATCCACGAGGGCAGGCTGCTCGACGAGTTCACCGCTGAGGATCTGATGAAACGCTGCGGCGAGTTCGTCACCGTCAAGGCGGACGATCTTCCGTCGGCGGAGCGGATCCTGCGCGAGATGGGCTTTGAAAAGATCTCGTTCGATCACAACAACGATCTCCGCGTCGACGAAGCGACCGACAGAACCCGGGAAATGATCGCCGCGCTCGCTAAAGCCGACGTCGGGCTTCGTGAGCTGTATGTCACACGGCTCTCGCTCGAAGACTTTTATCTGAACATGACAGGAGGTGCCGGGAATGCGTAATCTGATATCCATGGATTTCTATCGACTTTCAAGATCAAAGTTGTTTATCGGCTCACTGATCGCGATCCTTGTGATGAGCTTCGGCTTCATCTTTGCCGAGGTCGCCTTGACCAACAGCCTTATGACCTTTGCGGGGGGAGAGATACCGATCGCCGAGGTGACCTTCTCTTCGATCCTCGAATCCCCCTTCGTCACCTTCGCACCGCTGTTGATTCTGATCAACGTCGTCAGCTTCTCTTATCTCGATCTCTCGGGCGGCTATGTGAAGAACATCGTCGGGCAAACGAAGCGCAAAACCGACCTTGTCGTGTCAAAGCTCTTCGTCATCCTTGTGATGAACCTGATTTTCATGATCGTCGCGTGTCTGGGTGTATTTTTGGGCAGATTGGCGACAGGCGCCGTCATCTTTGACGATTTGATCCTTGCGGGACTCGGCACATTCGCCGTCAAGTGGCTGCTGATCAATGCGATCAGCGCGCTGCTGCTCTTCTTCTCGAACGGTCTGGGGAACAAGGTCATCGGCATCATCCTTGCCGTTCTGCTCGGAACCGGCGCGCTGAACCTCGCGTATATCGGCGTCAACACCGGTCTGGACGCTCTGGGCGTCCACGGCGTCGATATCACCGGCTACCTGCCGTCCTCGCTCCTCGGCTCCGTCAGCGCCGTCGGCGGCGAGCTGGTCGTCAACGCGATCGTCTCCGCGGTTGTCGTATTCTCCGTATTCACCGCTCTGACGCTGATCCTCTTCAAAAAGAAGGACGTCAAATAAAATATGATCCGTCACAGCCGCAGCGATCGCCTGCGGCTGTATTTTTTTGAGCAGGAGGGGCTTTATACTAATCCTTAATTAAAACCTTTATCATATATTGGGCTAAATTTCGCATAGCTTTGTTGTCGTCGTTCGCTGTACTCGGTAGGCATATCCGGTTGGTATGCCTTGACCTCGTGCCGCGACTCCTCCTCTCCCCACAACGCGAGGCGTTGTAGGGACC
>CADAUE010000007.1:0-13201 GCA_902790985.1 uncultured Ruminococcus sp. | reverse complement strand
TCGCTCTTGGAGTGTTGTTGCATGGGTGTTGTTAGCCAAATCAAAGATTTGGACAACACCTCAAGCCTGCCTGCGTCGCCCGCCGTGCTCTGCAAAATTCTCCGCAATAGATATTAAAGTGTTTTATTGCTACTTAGTATAAAGTGTCCGGCGGACACTTTGGTGCTTGCACAGGGGAAGTTGAATGCTTATAAATATTTGATAATTTCGCATAAATATGGTGCAGAAAGATTGACATTTTATCGTCAAAAATTTATAATATAATGTAATTACTGTTTGCAAAATACTTTACAGAAAGGCATGATTGACTATGACTATCAACAAAAAACTCGAAGGCACAAAACTGACAGCGACCGTTACCGGACGTCTCGACACCACCACTACCCCTCAGGCTGACGCGCAGCTTAGGGACGGTATCGACAAGGTGACCGAGCTGGTTCTCGATTTCAAAGATCTGGACTACATCTCTTCGTCGGGTCTGCGACTCCTGCTCTCTCTTCAGAAGATCATGAACAAGCAAGGTTCCATGAAGATCATGCACGTCAACGAGACCGTCAACGAGATCTTCGAGGTCACCGGATTCTCCGATATCCTGACTGTCGAATAACAGGAGAGCGCCATGACAAATATCATTGAACTGCTGGAGCAGTATACATTAAAAAACCCCAATACTCCCATCTTGTTTGATGACGCTCACAGCAAGGGCGTGACCTACGCCCGACTCGACGACATGAGCGGACGCGTCTATGCTTACCTGAAAGAACACGGTATCGGCAAAGAGGATTTCGTTCTCCTCAATCTTCCGCGCGGCATCCTGCCCGTGATCGCGATGATCGGCGTCTGGAAGGCGGGTGCGGCGTGGGCGCTGGTCGAGGACACCTATGCTCCCGACCGTATCGCCTATATCCGTGAGGACTGCGGCTGCAAGTTCGAGCTCAACGCCAAGAACTGGGACGATGTGATGCATACCGAGCCGATCAGCGGGCACGAGACCCCCGATCTGCATGACGCGGCATACGCGATCTACACCTCCGGTACTACCGGCAACCCCAAGGGCGTTTTGCACGAGTACGGCAACCTCAGCGAGGCGATCGAATCCATCCGTATCAACGGCGAGAACCCCTTCTACGGCAAGGACAGACTGGCGCTTCTCGCTCCGCTGAACTTTGTCGCTTCGGTCATCGTTATCTTAGAGGTGCTGAGCATCTGCGGCGCCAGAATGTACGTCGTCAGCTACGCAACGATCAAAAACCCCCTCCTGCTTAAAAAATTGTTTGTTGAGAAGATGATCTCCATCACCTTCCTGACCCCCTCCTATGTCCGTATGCTGGGCAACCAGACCGGACCGTTTTTGAGGATGCTGTTCGTCGGCAGCGAGCCCGCGAACAATCTTTATAACAAGAACCTCGATCTGATCAATATCTATGCCGCTTCCGAGAGCGGCTTCGCGGTAGGCGTATTCAAGATCGACCGCGCCTACGAGACCTGCCCGATCGGTAAACCCGAGATCGATATCGAGATCAAGCTGATCGGCGAGGACGGCAATATCGTTGAGGACGGCGAGATCGGCGAGCTGTGCTTTGTCAATTCCTATGTGCGCGGCTATATGAACCTGCCCGAAGAGACCGAGAAGGCGTTCAAGGACGGCCTGTATCACACCGGTGACCTCGCACGTAAAGAAGCGGACGGCAACTACGTCCTGCTCGGACGCTCCGGCGATATGATCAAGATCAACGGCAACCGTATCGAGCCTGCTGAGATCGAAGCCGCCGTCAAGCAGGTGCTCGGTATCGACTGGGCCGCGGCACGCGGTTTTGATGATAACGGCAAGAGCTATCTCTGCGCTTACTATACCGCCGATGTGGAGGTCGATACCGACAAAATGCGCGAGGAACTCTCCAAGCGTCTGCCTTATTATATGATCCCCGCCTATTATATGAAGATCGACAAGGTCCCCCTCAAGCCGAACGGCAAGATGGATCGCAAAGCCCTTCCTCAGCCCGACGCCAAGGATTTCAAGACCGAGTATATCGCTCCGACCAACGAGACCGAAGAAAAGCTCTGTCACGCGATGGAGAAGGTGCTCGGACTCGACCAGGTGGGTATCCACGATGACTTTTATGAGATGGGCGGCGACTCCCTCGGCTCGATCAAGCTGATCACCGAGAGCGAGCTGCCCGGATTGAACGCGGGCGAGATTTTCCGCGGCAGAACGCCCGAGAAGATCGCTCAGCTTTATATCGAAAAGCACTTGAACGACGACGGCGAATCTCCCGACGTCAAAAACGCACGCTCCATGAAAGAGGATCATCCGCTGACCGCCGAGCAGCTCTATATGGTCGACTACCAGCTCTATACGCCTAAGTCGACGATGTACAACCTTTTCTCTATGCTGAAAGCGGACAAGAACATGATCGACGGCGATCAGCTCAAAGCCGCGGCGGAATTGGTCTTGAAGAACCACCCCGCGCTGCTGACCACCTTCCATTTCAACGACGACGGCGAGATCATCCAGCGCTACACCCCCGAGGTGTTTGATGAGCTGCATATCGAGCGGCTCAGCGAGTTTGAGTTCGACAGCCTCAAGGATATGCTGGTACAGCCGTTCAAGATCATCGGCGGCAAGCTCTACCGCTGCCGTCTGTTTGAGACGGAGAAGTACTATTATATCTTCTTCGACGTCCACCATACCCTGTTCGACGGTACCTCCTTGAAGGTGTTCATGGGCAACGTCGGCAAGGCGTTCATGGGTATGCAGCCCGATCCCGACTATTATTACTATATGCTCCAAAAGCGTGAGGAAGAGGTCGATACCGATTTCTATCTGGAGAGCAAAAAGTATTTTGAGGACAGATACGACAACATCGAGTGGTCGTGCTATCCCGAGACCGACCACGAATCCCGCGAGAACGAGATGGGCGAGGTCTTCGCTGACCTCGGTATCGAACAGCCTCAGATGAAGGCGGTCGAGCGCCAGTATAAGATCAGCCGTAACGAATTTTTCATCACGGTAGCGGCGCTCGCGATCTCTGTCTATAATCTGAAGGACGATATCCGCCTGTCGTGGGTCTACAACGGACGCGAGGACATGGAGATGATGACCACCGTCGGCCTCTTGTTCCGTGAGCTGCCCGTCGGCGTTCGTCTGAATGACAAAATGACCCTTCGTGAGCTTTTTGCCGATGTACACGAGCAGGTACAGAAGGGTATCGAACACAGCTGCTATCCCTATGTCGACAAGACCGGACAGGTCTATACGGAGGAAGCCGCCTATCTGCTCTATCAGCAGGATATCCGTGATATGGGCGGTACAGAGGAGATGGGTATCGAGACCGTCGACGTCCGACAGAACCAGGCGGCGTCCCAGACGATCCTCGATATGGAGATCCTCGACGGCTCCGAAGGCTTGGTGCTGATGATGGATTACGCTTCCAGCCGCTATGAGGACAGCAGCATGGAGAAGTTCAAAGAGATCTTTGTCAGAGTTGCCCAGTCGCTGGTCACCCATAACTCCCAGAAGGATGTCACCGTGCGTGAGATCCGTCAGAAGATCTGGGATAAAGCAAACTTCTTTGATATCATCAAAGCTATATTTAGGAGAAAACGCTGATGCCCGAAACAAAAGGACTGAACGAAACCGCGCCGATGACCGACAAAGAGCGGGTGAGCGGCGCTTACGGCGAGAATCTGCCCGTCACCGGAGAGTACGATCCCGCCCTGTGCGTAAAGTGTCATAACGGCTCCTTTGTCGGCAGGGCTGACGGCGATGTCGTCGCCTTTCGCGGAATCCCTTTTGCAAAGCCCCCTGTGGGAGCGCTTCGATGGAAGCGCCCCGCGCCTGTCGATGATAACGACGGCATTTTCGAAGCCTATTATAACGGCAAGTCGCCGATCCAGACCGAGTGGCATACCGAGCTTGCGTCCTATTATCCGCAGGGCGAGGATTGTCTGTATCTGAATATCTGGAAAAATCCCTCCTGCGCCGATCAAAAGAAGTCGGTCATGGTATTTCTGCATGGCGGCGCTTACGGATGGGGCGGTACCGCCGACCCGATGTATGACGGAAAAAACTTCGTTACCGCTAACCCCGACATCATCCTCGTAACGGTCGCCTACCGCATCGGTCTGATGGGCTTTGTCGACCTTTCTTATCTGGATGGCGGCGAGGATTATCCCGACGCCCCCAACCTTGGATTGCTCGACCAGATCGAAGCGCTCCGCTGGATCCGAAAAAACATCGCGGCGTTCGGCGGAGATCCCGACAACGTGACCGTGTTCGGCGAGTCCGCAGGCGGCGGCAGCGTTTCACTTCTCCCGATGATCGCCGAGGCAAAGGGACTGTTCCGTCGCGTGATCGCCGAGAGCGGCTCTGTTGCCTTGACCTTTTCCAAAGAAGAGTGTAAGCCTTTTACCGACCGTCTGATCAAAAAGGTCGGCAGCCGATCGATGGATACTTTGTTATCACTGTCCGAAGATCAGCTCAAGGCGGTCAACGAAGAGGTCAATTCCTATAATAACTACCCCCAGCGCGACGGTCGGCTCATTCCGTTGAACCCCTACAAGCCCTATGCCGACGGAACGACCGCAGACATCGATATGCTGATGGGTACCAACTCGAACGAGATGAACTACTGGATCGGTGAGGTCGGCGGTGTGGTGCCGTATAGCTTGACCATGCCGGTTAGGCTCGAGAACGATATGCGCGTGTTCAAGCCTGTTGACAAGAAACGCGTCAAAAAGTTCATGGCTTTGAGTGATCGTCATAAGGTGTGGAAACAGACCGAGTTCTATAACGAGCTGATGTTCCGCCTGCCGATGATATCCCAGGCTGTCGGTCATTCCAAAAACGGCGGCAAGGTCTATCTGTACTACTGGACCCAGCGGTCCGAGGTGCATCTGCGCGGCGCTTGCCACGCGACCGAGCTTGCGTATGTGTTCGGCAATACCGACGAAACGCTCTATACCGGCGAGCCTGCCGACGAAACACTCTCCAAGCTGGTGATGACTATGTGGGCAAACTTCGCCCGCACCGGCGATCCGTCTTGTGAAGGATTGGAGTGGCAGCCGTATGACCGCGAGACTCGCGCGACGATGGTTTTGCGCAAAGAACCCGGACTGCAGTATGATATCCTGCGTGAACAGCGAGAGATCTTATATCCGCTGCTGCGCTATATGATCACCCCGTCCTACGCGAACCTCGACTTCAATGTGCCGTTTGTGCGCAAGGTGGCAGGAGTCGCGCTGGGAGTGACCGCGGCGGTCGCGTTCGGTGTATCACTGTTCAGAAAAAAACGGTAAAAGTTTTCAGAAAAGTAGAGTTCACAGAGCTATGGATAAGAAAAAGATTACGATCATTGCGATCTCCGTCGCGGCTGCAGTGCTGCTTGTGGCGGGCGGCGTGACGACCGCACTGTCATCCAAACCCGCTCCCGCTACCGAAGAGACCGTATCGATACAGGAAGCGACGATTGCTCCCTCCCATCAGATCGAAGGTATCACCGCTTCTCTGCAGGATACCTTGAAGGCGGGCTGTGAGACCCATGCCTGTACGAGTTTGTTGCAGTATCTCGGCTATGATATCGACGAGTTTGGCTTTGCGAACAACTACCTTGACTGCCGTTATGTCACCGAGGATGAGATCACCGGTGAGAAGTTCGGACCCGATATGAACTCCGCTTTTGCCGGCACTGCCTATGCGGGCTGGGGCATTTACGCCCCGGCGATGGCGCGGTGCATGAACAATTATCTCAAGTCGGTGAAATCCGCCCAAACAGCTACCGTTCTCGAAAACGTGAAGCTCGACGATATGCTCGAGCGGTATATCGACAGGGACGTCCCCGTGATGATCTGGGCGACGACCGATATGCAGGAGCCGATCGAGTGGGACGCGTGGACGGTCAACTATGTCGACGAGAACGCCAAGTACAAAGAGGGAGAGACCTTCAAGTGGATGCTGCATGAGCACTGTCTGGTGTTGTGCGGCTACGACGGACAGTATTTCTACTTTTCCGATTCCGTCGTCGGCGGTATCTCCCACTTTGAGCGATCGATCTGTGAGAAGCGTTATGAACAGCTCGGTATGCAGGCGATCGTCGTTCAATAATATGATTCTAAACAGCGAGAAGCGTACACCCTGCGGTGTACGCTTCTCTTGGATTTTGGAGTTTTTATGAAGTTCTATATGGATAGGAGTAATCTCAGTTATACTACGCTGACGTTCAGATTGTTGTCAACGGTCACGGTCAGGCTGACGGGAACCTTGACGTTGTCTGCGGTGAAGTAGTAGAGGGTGACGTGGGAGGTGCCTGCTTTGGTACCGTAGAAGCTGAAGTCATACTGCTGCTTGTCAAAGTTGTAGTTACAAGACAGAACAAAGTTGCTGTTGTCCGCGCTGTAATCCCAGTCGAAGCCGTAAGAGGTCTTGCCGTTCGCGTAGTAGTGAGCGGGGGTACCGGTCTTTTCGGGAGCCTTACGCTTGGTGTCGATATAGACGCGCTCGCCGTTGATCTTCTCGATCTTATCCTGTGCCTCTGTAGCCTTCTGAGCAGTGGCCTGTGCGGTAGTCTTAGCGGTGGTCTGAGCCGAAGCGGTCTGTACCTTCTGCGCGCCGTTGTCGGTCTTGACAGCGGTCTGTGCGGCGGTGGTCTGCGAGCCTTGTGCTGCCTTATCAGCCTTCGCGCTGATGGAGGTCGGAGCGGTGTTTGAGGTCTGCGGCTGTGCCTTCAGCGCGCTGAAGGCGATCACGCCGCCCGCGATCACAGCGACTAACGCGAGCGATAAGGTCGCGAACAGGATGTTCTGCTTTCTTGCCTTTGCCTTGGTGGCGGCTCTTGCGGTCTCGGTTGCTCTTCTGTCAAATCTGTTGTTTCTCATGTTGTTAGTCATCTTGTGTTCCTCCTTGTGTTTGAATTTATTTGGATTTTTTCGGGTCAACTTTTTGTTTTTGTGTTTTCCCCTTGACTGTGTCTATATCATAGCAGACACACTATGACAAAATAGGGACAAAAACAGACAATAATCAGAAATTTTTAAAAATTGTTGCAAAAAATCGTCCGTGAAACATTTTTGTTTCACGGACGATTCTCTTCATGATGCATCAAACTTGTTTTTCGTTGATGGCAGGTAGTTGACGTATAATGTTTTATAATTCTAAAATCGAATAATTTCTCGTTCTATATGCTTTATCTATATTTCTAATTTAGAATGATTAAGATGCTTATATTATAATTCTAATTTAGAATTAAACAGTTGTTTTGACTTTTTTCGGTTTTCTGCGTTTGAACTTCTCGATCTGCTTGTTCGCGATATCGTAGAGCAGGTTGAAAAGCAGGAAGAAAACAACGGCGGAGATCGCGACGAGGATGACGGCGTTAACGCTCAGCGCAGAGAGGTTGAAGAAGCCGCGGAAGAATATGAAAGCGATGGTCATGCCGATCACGCTGACCGCCAGCATCGCGCCGCGCAGGGGATTGAGCGGGATCGAGAGGCGGATCACGAGAAGCAGACAGACCAGCGAGGTGATGTACACGGCGATGGTGGACAGCTCCTCCTGGCTGATCCCGAGCGTACCGCTGAGCAGCGCCGAGATAATGATGTTCAGCGAGATACACAGCGCCGCGGGAGCCGCGCGGGTGATGATGTTGAAGGTGAAGTTGCCGCGCACGATATTTTTGTTAGGCTGCAGCGCCAGCACAAAGGACGGGAACCCGACCAAGAGCGAGCTGATCAGCGAAAGCTGGATCGGCGAGAAGGGGTAGCTGTGCGGCGTAAAGAGGAAGAAGAGCGATAAGAGGATAGAGTACATCGTCTTGACGAGGTAGAGGGAAGAGGAGCGCTCGATGTTGTTGATGGTGCGTCTACCCTCGGCGACAACATGGGGCATCGCGGCGAAGTCGTTATCGACCAACACGATCTGAGAGACGTTGCGCGCCGCCTCGCTGCCTGCTGCCATCGCAACAGAGCAGTCGGCTTCTTTGAGGGCGAGGACGTCGTTGACGCCGTCGCCGGTCATCGCGACCTTGTGGCCGTTCGCCTGTAACGCCAGCACCAGTTTTTTCTTCTGCGCCGGCGTCACCCTGCCGAATACGTTACAGCGTTCGGCGACCTCGGCGAGCGCTTCGTCGGTGGTGACGGTCGTCATATCGACAGCGTTCTCCGCGCCCGCGATCCCGCAGTCTTTCGCGATATTCTGTACGGTCTTGACGCTGTCGCCGGAGATCACCTTGAGGGTAACGCCCTGTTCCTTGAAGTAGCCAACGGTTTCGAGGACGTTGTCACGGAGCGTGTCTTTGATGAGGATCAGCGCCATCGGACGGAGGTTATCGGGGAGGACTTTTTCTTTGATCTCGGTCTCGGATGTCGCTAAAACGAGGATACGTACGGTCTCGGTGATCGCGGCGATCTTTTCATAGACCTCCGCGTATTTTTCTTTATCAGAAAATACGAACTCTGCCGCGCCGATGATGTAGGTGCGGCCGTTCTGGAAGAAGCCGCCCGACCACTTTGTCTCTGACGAGAAGGGGATGTACGTTCTGCAGGGAAGAGGCTCGATTTCACGGGAGTAGTCGAGGAGCGCCTGCATGGTGGCGTTGATATCGTCCGTACCGGCGGCAAGGGATGACAGCGCGACCTTGACCTCGTCCTCTTCACAGCCGAAGGGGATCACGTCGTGGACGTTCATGTCCTCGGTGGTCAGGGTGCCGGTCTTATCCAGACAGATGACGTCGACGCGCGCGAGGGTTTCGATACAGTACATCTCGTTGACCAGAACCTTTTTGCGCGACAATCTCACGACCGATACCGCGAGGACGGTGCTGGTGAGCAGGATCATGCCGCTCGGGATCATGCCGACCAGCGCGCCGACGGTGGAAACGACGGTGGGGTTCAGCTCTTGATGATAGACAAAGTACTTCATGACAAAGAGCAGGATGCCGAGGGGGAAGATGATCGCGGAGCAGATGTTGATGATGAAGTGGAAGGATTTGACGATCTGAGAATCATTTGTTTTGATATACTTCGCTTCGTTATTGATCTTGGCGGCGTAGCTCTCAGCGCCGACGCGGTGAACGCGGCAGTAGCAGCTGCCCGCCGCGATAAAGCTGCCCGAGAGCAGCTCGTCGCCCACGTTCTTTTCGATGAGGTCGGATTCGCCGGTCAAGAGGCTTTCGTTCGCGCTGCAGCTGCCTTCGACGACGATACAGTCGGCGGGGATCTGATTGCCGCGTGAGAGAACGAGGATATCGTCGAGGACGAGCTCGTCTTTGTTCAGCTGTATGACCTTACCGTCGCGCAGGACGTTGAGCTTGCTTTCGGCAAGGATGGTGAGCTTATCGACGCTTTTTTTGGAGCGGATCTCCTGCACGATGCCGATGATGGTGTTGATGAACACGACGCCGATGAACAGCAGGTTCTTGTACGATCCCACCAGCATTAGGATGATGAAGAGGATGACGTTGATCGCGTTGAACACGGTGCAGATGTTGTCGCGGAAGATCCGTCCGATCGATTTTGTTTTGACGGTAGTGACGGTGTTGACCTTGCCCTGTGCCTTGCGCTCGGCGACCTCGGCTTCGGTCAGACCGCGTAATTGAGTTGATTCAGTTTCCATATCGTTTCTCCGTTGAAAATGCAAAAGGTTTCTATCCAATAATATACATCAATCCGACAGAGTTGTCCATATTTTTCATCAGATGAAACAGATTATTTACAATTATCGGGAAACGAAAAGCTGCTCCGCCTGAATTTTTAGGCTAAACAACCGTTTTAATCAATATATATTCGGAACAAAAACTTCTTTTTCAATATCACAACCAACAATCCTCGGTGATGTTGACGGTGATGATGAAGTGAACGCATATGACGTCACATTTATCCAGCGATACTTGGCAGGATTTGAAACACCGTATCCGATCGGGGAGAAGGTTGTAAAACAGTAAATACGGCAAGATAAAACAGCCCGAAGCGGTTCGAAACGCTTCGGGCTGTTGCTTGTGTGATTTAGAAAAACTTACCTATAATAAATCGTCATTGCGAGGGGCGCAAAGGTTAAGGTTGAGATTGCCACGTCGGAACCATGTTCCTCCTCGCAATGACAATCTAAAACGCGCCCCGCGGCGATCTCAAACGATTATAAAAAAGCTGAATAATAGCGAGGGTAAAGTGACCTGCGGACACTTTAGCGCTTGCCCCGGAGAAGTTTATTGGATATCGTCCGCGACGATATAGCCGGTTTTGCGGACGATACGGGTATTCTTTCTTGCAAACATCTTGTCGAGCATATTGTAGTAGGCGCCGGGCGTCCTCAAGCTCGAGAAGGAGATGGAGTCGATACCCGAGTCGGACAAAAGCCAGTCGGCGACATGGACGCAGTTGGTGTTGATGCCGAAGTAGCGGCGGAACGGACCTCTGACGACGGTATAGACCTTGCCGCCGACGTCGCGCACCATGTTGCTGGCGGGATCGTGCAGATCGCTGCCGTCCTTGCCCTCTTTGATCGCCTGTTCATAAAGGCTCTCGAAGGGCTCGCAGTCCTCGAGCAGGGCGGCGATCCGCTGCTCGACGCTCTTGTACTGGATGTCGGAAAGCGCCGCTCCGAAGCCGATGACATACTTTTTTTGATAAGTCAGACAGTGCTTGAGATAGGGGATCTTCGGAACGATGATGAAGGTGCCCTGCGACACAAAGCCGCCGAACTTATCTTTGCTGGAATCGTAGGTGCCGTAGGAATAGATCTTGTCGCCGAGACAGATATCGACGTGGCCGAATTTGTTGGCGCCCTTGGTGGTCAGATGTACCATGATCTCGAGGTTGACGTCGCCGACGTCTTTGCTGTCGGTTTGAGCCACCAGCATACCGCCGGTGAGCTTTCCGTCGGCGATCGCTTCGTTGATCTCGGCGATCATGTTCGCGGGTTTGACGGCGCTGATGATATTAGGTAAGCCGTGGTGGACGCGGCGTTTGGTCCTGTCCTCCTGCAGATCGACGCGGAAGATCGAAGCAAAGAAATCGCCGAACAGCGTGACCGCATAGATGATCAGATAGATGGCTGCGACGAGCGCCAGAACCGCGAAATTGTTGATGGGCTGGATGACAAGCATCAGTCCGAAAGCAATACAGATGATCGCCGAAAAGCCGTTGCGCACGACGCCTTTGTACCGGTTGGCGATACAGTTGATCATGATCAGCAGGCGCATGACGCCCAGTATCAATGAGACCGATCCGACGATGATGCTCGGGACAAGGGCGAAGATATCTTTCTGGATATCCAGCGTCAGCAGCGCCGCCGCGATGCCCCATGTGATCAGGATCGTGAACAGACCTTTCAGATCCTCTTTCTTGCGGCTGCACTCCAGCATACGAACAGCGCCGTAGATGACTAAGATCGCGCAGGTGGAGATCAGAAGCAGCGTTTCGACCCATGCTTCCGGTGAGACCAGCAGCAGGATGGCGAGAGCGAGCAGACCGATCGCTGCCAACAGGAGCAGCCACGGTGTTTTTTTCTTGACTTGTATGACTTCCATGATTATCCCTCCATGAGTTTCTGACAATATCATAACACAACGGCTTGTGGTTTTCAACAGAAAGCGACAGAAAATTGTGCGGGAAACCATGATAAAAACACAATTAGGTGATGACATTTCGCTTTGGATGTTGTATAATAAGCATATCAATGCATAGCTGATGACGGAAGGGAAGAAGAATCATGGATGTTTTCGAAAAATCTGTCGCCTTCGCAATAAAAGCGCATGAAGGTCAGACCAGAAAAAAAGAGGGGATACCCTTTATCCTCCATCCCTGTGAGGCTGCGGCGATCGCCGGAACGCTGACGAACGACCGCGACATCTTAGCGGCGGTGATGCTGCATGATACGGTCGAGGATACCGACGCGACCATCGAGGATATCCGTCGCGAGTTCGGAGAGAGGGTCGCCGAGCTGGTAGCGAAAGAGACCGAAAACGAATATGAGGGCGTTGCGCGGGAAGAGAGCTGGAAGCTGCGCAAGGCGGAATCGCTCGAACAGCTCAGGAATTCCGACGACTTCGGCGTGAAAGTCATGTGGATGTCGGATAAGCTGTCGAATATGCGCTCGTTCTTCCGCCTGTGGCTCAGAGAGGGCGACAGGCTCTTTGACAACTTCCATCAAAAGGATATCAAGCAGCAGGAGTGGTACTACCGCACTGTCGCGGAGCTGTTGACGAACTTTGAGGGTACGCCGGCGTATCTCGAGTACACCTATCTTGTCGACGTCGTATTTGGGGGGACGAATGATGAAAGCTGATTACAGTGGCAACAAACTGACGCTCTACCTCTTAGGCAGAGTGGATACCGGCAACGTCAACGAATTCGAAAAGGACGTCCGTCAAACGATCGATCGATACCGCCCCGAGGCGCTGGTGCTTGACGCCGCAAAGCTCGAGTTTATCTCCAGCGCGGGGCTGAGGGTCATCCTCAAGCTGAGAAAGGAATTTCAAGATATCGCCGTCATCAATGTCAGCACGGATGTTTATGAGGTGCTGGAGATGACCGGCTTTACCGAGATCATGACGATCGAAAAGGCATATCGTGTGCTGGACGTCGCCGACTGCAGCGTCGTCGGCGAGGGCGCGAACGGGATGATCTACCGTATCGGCAGAGATACGATCGTCAAGGTCTATAAGGACGCGTCCGCTCTGGACGATATCAAGCGTGAGCGCGAGCTTTCGCGTACCGCGTTCATCCTCGGCATCCCGACCGCGATCCCTTATGACGTCGTCAGGATCGGCGACTCGTTCGGCTCGGTGTTCGAGATGCTCGACGCCAAGACCTTTGCGGAGCTGCTCGCGGAGGATGAGAACAACCTCGAAATGATCGCACGGGAGACGGTAATGCTGATGAAAACTTTGCACGAGACCAACGCTCCCGAGAACATCCCCCGTCAGAGCGATACCGCGCGCGCGTGGCTCAAAGAAGCGGAGGAGGTCTTTGATAAAGGCCACCTCATGAAGCTCAAATACCTCATCAAGTCCATCCCCGAGGAGAAAACCATGCTCCACGGAGATCTGCATATCAAGAACATCATGTATCTGAACGGCGAGACCCTTCTGATCGATATGGACACGCTGTGCTCGGGTCATCCGATCTATGAGCTGGCGTTCATCTACAACGCGTACAAGGGCTTCGGCGTTGCCGATCCCGAGGAGGTCAGACGTTTCTTGAAGATCTC
>CADAUE010000006.1 GCA_902790985.1 uncultured Ruminococcus sp. | reverse complement strand
TTTAATCAGATATTAGGGATAAATTTTGCAGAGCACGGCGGGCGACGCAGGCAGGCTGGCGCCTGTCAAGGAGCCCAACAAAGCTATGCGAAATTTAGCCCAATATATGATAAAGGTTTTCATTAAGGATTAGTATCACTAAGAGAGAAAGGAGTTTTCGCATTGGGAGCGAATCAAAAGCTCAGAAGAAGAACCGTTTGGCTGCTGATCATCATCTTGGCGGTCGGCTTCGGCGCGGTCATCACCCGTCTGGCTTTTTTGCAGCTGGTACAGGGCGAAGAGCTCCAGCGTAAAGCGGTCGAACAGCAGATGTCCGATACGCCGATCTCCGCAAAGCGCGGAACGATCTATGATACGAACGGCAAGATCCTGGCGCAGTCGGCGTCCGTTTGGCGCGTCGTCATGGCTCCGGCGAACTTTGACAGCGGCGAAGAGGGCGATGAACAGCGCGCTTATGTCGCAAAGCGGCTCGCGGAGATCTTGAGCCTCGATGAAGCGGAGCTGCTGGAGGATACCAAGCAGAACACCTACTATGTCTCTGTCAAGCGCAGGATCGAAAGTACCGAAAAGGATCAGATCATCGAGCTGCAGAATGAGCTGGGTGAAAAGTATCAGAAGGCGGGTGTGATCTCGCTGCTCGACGACTATAAGCGCTACTATCCCTACAGCGACCTCGCGTCGTCGGTCATCGGCTTCACCGGTTCCGAGGATCAAGGTCTGTGGGGCGTGGAGTTCCAGTACAACGATTATCTCGCGGGTACGCCCGGTCGTATCGTTTCGGCTCAGAACGGTATCTCGACCCAGATGCCCTTTGACTACAACCAGAATATCGGCGCGATCGACGGCAGCTCGTTGGTGCTGACGATCGACGAGACCGTCCAGAGCATCGTGGAAAAGTACATGAAGCAGGGCGTTATCGACAACCAGGTTCATGAGCGCGGCGTATGCATCGTGATGGACGTTAACACCGGCGAGATCCTCGCGATGGCTTCGGTCAACGGCTTTGACCTCAACGATCCCTTTACCATCAACGCGGATCAGAAAAAGGAGATCGACGCGATCGACACCGAGTATCTGATCAAAAACGGATATATCGAAGAAGATAAAGAAAATCCCTACAATATCAGCGATACCGAGAAAAAGGAGCTGATCGCCAAAGCGCAGGCTGAGGCGGAGAGCGCGGCGCTGGCGCGTAACTGGCGCAACAAGGCGATCTCGGACACCTACTATCCCGGCTCCGTTTTCAAGATGGTCACGCTGTCGATGGCGCTGGAAGAAGGCGTCGTCAATAAGGAAAGTCGCTTCAGTTGTTCCGGTGCGTACCAGCTCTATGAAGATACCATCCACTGTCATAATACCGCGGGTCACGGCACGCAGACCTACCAGGAATGTCTGTACAACTCCTGTAACCCCGGTTTCATACAGATCGGTCAGCTGGTCGGTAAGACGAAGTTCTGGGAATACTACCAGGCTTTCGGCTTCTCTGACAAAACGGGCATAGACCTGCCCGGTGAATCCGACGACCAGTTCTTTATCCACGACGGCGTAGAGGGCAATATGCTCGACACCGACTTGGCGGTCGCGTCCTTCGGTCAGAACTTCTCGATCACGCCGATCCAGATGATCACCGCGGCGAGCGCTGTCGCAAACGGCGGCAGGATTGTCCAGCCCCATGTTGTCAAACAGATCCTCGACGCGGAGGGCAACGTCGTCAAGAACGTTTCCACCGAAACCAAGCGTCAGGTTATCTCCGAATCGGTCTCCAAAGAAATGTGCCAGATCCTCGAGGAAAACGCGACGACCGGTTCCGGTAAAAACGGCTATGTCGCCGGTTACCGCGTCGGCGGTAAGACCGGTACTTCCGAGAAGCTCATCGACGTCAACAACGACGGCGCGGATGACTATATCGCTTCTTTCTGCGGCTTTGCTCCGGCGAACAACCCTCAGTACGCGGCGCTGGTGTTCTTTGACGCGCCGCTGGGAGGTAACTACTACGGTTCCGCGGTAGCGGCTCCGGTATTCGCAAGCATCATGAGCGAGGTTCTCCCGTATCTCGAGGTCGTCGCCCAGTATACCGACGAAGAGATGTCGAACATCGACGCGGCGGCAGGCTCGTACACCGGTATGAGTATTGAGGACGCGACGAAGGCGGCCGAAGCGGACGGCTTCAATGTCACGATCAAGGGAGAGGGCGCGACCGTCCTCTCGCAGAATCCCGTTACCGGCGCGGCGATCCCGTCCGGCGGTACGATCGTCCTGTATACGGATGAAACCAGCAAGACGGAAAAAACAACAGTTCCGAACTTGGTCGGCTTCGGCGTCGGCGAGGTCAACGAGATCGCTTCCTACAGCGGGCTGAACGTCAGCGTGACCGGTACGGTGTCGGCTTCCGACAGTACCTCGATCGCGCAGAGCGTGCCCGAGGGTACGGAGGTCGCCCCCGGTTCGGTCATCACCGTTACCTTCAGCGGCAACAGTATCGCGGACTGATGGGTGTATGGTGATAAGTGAATGGTGAATGGTGATTGGCGGGCGCTGCCCGCACCCGATTCCGGTCTGCCAACGGCGGCGAATTCTATCGGGATCGCCCTTTGCAGTGACAATTTGAAATTAAATGAGGTGTAAAAATGGAGACAGGTTTATGGGCGTTCGGCGTTGCGGTCGTTTCTTTTGCCATCACCGCTGTCGTCGGTAAGTTTTTGATACCGTTTCTCCACCGGCTGAACTTCGGTCAGACGATCCTGGAGGACGGCCCCAAGTGGCACAAAAATAAACAGGGCACTCCGACGATGGGCGGTATCATGTTCATCATCGGTATGGTCATCGCGACGACCGCGGGCGTTCTGCTGTACGCGATGAACCACGGCGGACTGGATTCTGTCAGCCGATTCGTCTTTGTGGGTCTGCTGTTCGCGCTGATGAACGGCGGTATCGGCTTTATCGACGACTATGTCAAGGTCGTCAAAAAGCGCAACCTCGGACTGACCGCGATCCAGAAGCTGGTCCTGCAGTTTTTAGCTGCCGCGATCTACCTGTTTTTGATGTACCTTTGCAAGGATAATACCGAAATCATCGTACCCTTCGTCGGTTATGTTGACCTCGGCTTCTTCTACTATATCATCATGGCGATCGTCTTGGTCGGTATCGTGAACGCGGTCAATCTGACCGACGGTATCGACGGTCTGGACGGCTCCATCACCTTCTTCGCGTGTCTGTTCATGATGCTGATCGCCAATGTCCTCGGCGATCACGGCGTGAATGTGCTGTATGCCGCGGCGGGCGCGGGCGGCTGTCTGGGATTTCTCGTGTGGAACTTCCATCCGGCGAAGTGTTTTATGGGCGACACCGGTTCGCTGTTCTTAGGCGGGCTTGTCTGCTCTATGGCGTTCGCGATGGATATGCAGCTCCTCCTGCTTTTGATCGCGCTGACCTATCTGCTTGAGATGTTCTCCGTGATGCTGCAGGTCAGCTACTTCAAGCTCACTCACGGCAAGCGTATCTTTAAGATGTCGCCGATCCACCACCACTTTGAGATGTGCGGCTGGTCGGAGATGAAGATCGTCTGCGTATTCTCGGCGTTCACGGCGATTTGCGGTCTGATCGCCCTGCTGCTGGTCATCTTCGGTGTGGTGAGATAACAACATTTTACGCAAAATCAACGAAAGGATAGAGGCATATGTCGACAATTGAAAACACCTCGCGGCGCAGAGTGCAAGACTATCGGCGCGAGAAAAAAGCCTCTTCCAAAAGAGGTAAAAGAAAAATCAATTTCTCTCTGCTGAATATCGGCAAGGGCATCGATATGCCCTTTGTCCTGCTGATACTGGTCCTGCTTGCGATCGGTATCACGATGATGTTCTCGGCAAGTTATCCCGTCGCCTACTATGAGATCGGCGACAGCTACTATTATCTGAAACGTCAGTTGATCTTCGCGCTGATCGGTCTGGTGATCATGATCGCGGTCTCCTTTGTGGACTACCACTATTATCACCGCTTCGCAGCGATCATACTCGGCGTGAGTTACTTCGCGCTGCTGCTGGTTCTTGTACTGCCGTCCCAGGAGGGCGGCGTTCACCGATGGATCGGTTTCGGTATGTTCGGTATACAGGCGTCGGAGATCAGTAAGTTCGCGATCATCCTCTTTATGGCGCACTGGGGCAGCCGGTACTATGACAGGATGGATACGCTGAAATACGGCGTTTTGCCCGGCGCGGCGGTCTTTCTGTCCACCGCGATCCTACTGCTCTTTGAACCGCACTACTCCTGTATCGTTATCATCGGTATCCTGACGGTCGTCATGATGTATGTGTCGGGGATCAAGGTCAAGTGGCTCGCGATCGGCGCGGCGGTTCTGGCGGCGCTGATCCTCCTGCTCTGGGCGACCGGTATGCTGACCTACGCGATGGAGCGTATGGACGGTTGGGGTCAGGCGCTGAACGAAGATCTCGACCGCGATATGTGGAACAGTACATGGCAGACCAGAAACAGCCTGTATGCCATCGGCTCGGGCGGCCTGTTCGGTCTGGGACTCGGTCAGAGCCGACAAAAATATCTGTATCTTCCGGAACCGCAGAACGACTTTATCTTTGCGATCGTCTGTGAGGAGCTGGGGCTGGTCGGCGCGGTCATCATCCTGCTGATCTTCGCGCTTCTTGTATGGCGCGGCGTCGTCATCGCGCTGCGTGCGCGCGATCGCTTCGGCAAGCTCTTGGGTATCGGCTTGATCAGTCATATCGGATTGCAGGTCATACTGAATATATTGGTTATCACGGACTGGCTGCCGAACACGGGCATCTCCCTGCCGTTCTTCAGCTACGGCGGCTCGTCGCTGCTGACGCTGATGTTCGAGATGGGCGTTATCCTCTCGGTTTCCAGAACGTCGAATATAGAAAAGTCATAAACAGAGAACGGAGAACAGATAACGGAGAACGGCTATGGGAAACGCTTTGCATTCCGGATCCTTGATAGAATTGATTGAGCGAAGCGAGATACCGTCACCATTCACCGTTCACCATTCTCCATTCACCGAATAAAAAACGGAGTTTCTTATATGAAAGTATTACTTGCCGGCGGCGGTACTGCCGGACATATCAATCCTGCGATCGCGATTGCGGGCTATATCAAAGAAATGGAGCCGGACGCGGAGTTCCTCTTTGTCGGTAACCGTGACGGAATGGAACAGCGTTTGGTCAAACAGGCGGGCTTTCCGATCAAATCGGTCGTGATCACCGGCTTTAAGCGCAGTCTTTCGCCGAAGAACATGGCGCATAACTTCAAGACGGTCTACTACTCCTTTGAGTCCCGCTCAAAGGCGAAGAAGATCATCAAGGACTTTGATCCCGATATCTGTGTCGGTACGGGCGGTTACGTCAGCGGTCCGGTCATCCTTGCCGCCTGTAACCTCGGCTACAAGGCTGTGATCCACGAACAAAACGCCTATCCCGGCGTTACCAATAAAATGCTTGCCAAAAGCGTTGATCGCGTGATGCTCGCAAACGAGGACGCGAAAAGCCGCTTTTCGGACAAGGCTAAGTTTGTCTTGACGGGCAACCCGATCCGTCCGGCGATCCTTGCGACCAAACATTCTGCCGCGAAAGAGCGCTTGGGGCTGGATGATTCCAAGCCCATCATCCTTTCGTTCGGTGGCTCCCTCGGCGCGGAGTGTATCAACAAGGCGATGGCGGAGCTGATCGCGCGCTCGGCAAAGGACAAAAAGTACTATCATATTCACGCCTACGGTCAGCAGGGCACATGGATGCCGGATCTGCTGAAGGAAAAGGGCGTCGATGTGGAGCACTGCAGCAACCTTGACATCCGTCAGTACATCGACAACATGAACGAATGTCTTGCGGCGTGCGATCTCGTCATCTCCCGCGCCGGTGCGATCACGCTGTCGGAGGTACAGGCAAAGGGCAGACCTGCGGTTCTGATCCCCTCGCCGTTTGTCGCGGAGAATCACCAGTACCACAACGCGATGTCGATGGTCAATAAAAAGGCGGCGGTGCTGATCGAGCAGAAGGATCTGACCGGCGAGAAGCTGATCGAGACCGTCGACAGCATGCTGACCGATCGATCCGTGCTGGAGGAATACCGCAGAAATGCCCAGAGGATGGCGATCACCGACGCGAATGAGAGGATCTATCAGACGATCAAAGAGGTCCTTTCTGAGAGTTAGAGTTAAGGAAAACGCTTCGTATTTTGAATTTATACAGGAATCAGGAGTGGGCAGGTCAACCATGAACTCCTCACTTCTAGCTCCTCACTAAAAAGTCACCTTTCACCTCCACCCAACATAGAATAGAAGGCATAGAGCTTTTGGAAAGGGTGTTGGGTGTGTCAGTGTTTGTCGTAGACGGAGGAAGGAATTTATCGGGGGATATAAGGCTGCAGGGTTCAAAGAACAGCGCTCTGCCGATCTTGGCGGCAACACTGCTGTGCGGCGGCGAATGTGTTCTGCACAACTGTCCGCGATTGAGCGATGTGGAAGCGTCGCTTGCGATCCTGCGTTACATAGGCTGCACGGCGCGGCGTGAAGGCAATACGGTTATCGTCGACACAGGCAGCGTCTCACGCTTTGATATCCCCGCGGAGTTGATGCACCGCATGCGTTCGTCGATCATCTTCCTCGGCGCGATGATTGCTCGCTTCGATCGGGTGAGGATGTCCTTTCCCGGAGGATGTGAGCTCGGACCGAGACCGATCGACCTGCACCTCGGCGCGTTGAGAGAGATGGGGATCGAGATCTGTGAAGAACACGGAGAACTCGACTGTTCTGTCAAAGAAGAACTCCACGGGGCGAATATTGCCCTGCCGATCCCGTCGGTCGGCGCGACGGAGAATATCATGATCGCGGCTGTGATCGCGAAGGGAACGACGGTGATCAGCAACGCGGCGCGTGAGCCGGAGATCGTGGATCTCGCGGATTTTCTCAACGCCTGCGGCGCGAAGATACACGGAGCGGGGGAGAGTACCGTTGTGATCGACGGTGCAAAAAAACTCAGACCCGCTGTACACGCGATGATACCCGACCGTATCGTTGCGGCGACGCTGATGTCAGCTGCCGCAGTGACCGGTTCGAGCATCCGCATGACGGGGATCATCCCGTCGCATTTAGAGTCGGTGTTCCCGGTGTTTCGGGACAGCGGCTGTGAGATCAATATCGACGGCGAGGGCGTTCGTATCAGCGCGCCGTATCGCCTTAGAAGTCCGAAGCTGATACGCACGATGCCGTATCCCGGCTTTCCGACCGACGCGCAGGCGCCGGTGATGAGCATGGCGGCGGTCGCGGACGGCATGACGGTGTTTGTGGAGAACATGTTTCTCAGCCGATACAGCCACGTCAGCGAGCTGTGCCGCTTCGGCGCGGATATCCGCGTAGAGGGCAAGGTGGCTGTCGTAGACGGCGTGAAGCGGCTCTTGTCCGCCAACGTCAGAGCGTATGATCTGCGCGGCGCTGCCGCGTTGGTTGTCGCAGCGCTGTGCGCGAGAGGAAAAAGCGAGATCGGCGGCATCGAATATTTGGAGCGCGGCTATGAGGATTTTGAATTAGTTCTGTCCGAATTGGGCGCGGATATCAAAAAGATTTGACAATTACGCATTTTGCGATACAATAAAGGATGTTGCGCGGTGATCCCGCGCGAATTTCCGGAAGAGAGGAGGATGAAGCATGGCGAAACGACCGGATAAAAAGCGTAAAAAGAAACGCGGGCTGTTTGCGAAAAAACCGCAAAGACCGCGTGCGCGTCGTCCGCAGCCGCGGCCGATCGAGGATGAAGAAGAGATGCTCGCGGAATTTTCCGATGACACCAACGAGTTTTATGTCGATGAAGTGCGGGAGCATCGCGCGTCCGGTCGCAGACGCGACGGGCATAAAAACAGCTCTGAAAAAGCGAAAAAGCCGAAGAAAGAGAAAAAGCCCCTGTCGCCGACTCAGCGCAAGCTCATCCGTATCCTCAGCTACGGCGCGATCATCTCTATCGTGCTGATCGTGGGCGTTGTCCTGTCCCTCACCGTCCTGTTCAAAACACAGGCGTATGAGGTCACCGGCAACACCAGATATACAGAAGACGAGATCATCGCGGCGAGCGGTATCAGCAAGGGTGAGAATATCTTCCTGGCTCCCAAAGGCCCCGCGGCAAATCGTATCAAAAAAGAATTCCCCTATGTCGAAGAGGCGGACGTCGGCTTTAAGATCCCCGACTCGATCCGGATCTCGATCGTCGAGGCGGTGGAGGGTTATCTTGTGAAGGTGAGTGACGGCAACTATCTGGTGATCAGCACCAAGGGCCGTATCCTCAACCAGATCGACGACGCAAGCCAGTATAATTTACCGATCTTCATCGGTCCGAAGCTCGTTTCCGGTACGGTCGGCGACTACGTCAGTTACGAGGACGAAACGGTGCTGACGATGATCGAAAGCATCACCCAGACCTTTGCCGACAACGGCTACCAAGGGATCACGGAGATCGACGCGACCAATACCGCCGACATTTCCTTTACCTATGACGGACGGATCAAAGTCAAGCTCGGCATCCCCGAGGCTCTTGACTATAAGGTGCGTACCGCGATGACGATCATCAACGAAAATCTCGATAAAAACGGTTCCGCACAGGGCGTTCTCGATGTGTCTCGCTGTAACTCGACCAAGCGCTCTTATTTCAACGAGCAGCAGATCAAGCCGACGGAAGCGGTCAAGCCGACCACTGCGCCCACCGAGGCTGCCGACGGTACCGGATATGACGACGGCTACAGCGGCTATGACAGCTATAATTATGACGGTTACGGCGATTACGGCGTATATCAGGATGACTACAGCTGGTACGCCGATGACGGCGGTTATGTCGATTACGGCGTCTATTAATGGTTATGGTAACTATCAGTAAGGGGTCTATTTGCTGATTTGCTGTGTATTTTTATCAATTTTTTGAAAAAAGTTCAGAAAATGATTGAATTTATCACTGCTATGTGTTAAATTATAATATGACAGAAAAGAATTTTAATTTTGTTAGGTATGTGTGGAATTGATACGGATTCCTCTCATATGACAAGGAGGATATAAAATGGCTTTTGAATTAGAAAAGAATCCCGCCAGCGGTTTACCGGTCATCAAAGTAATCGGCGTCGGCGGCGGCGGCGGTAACGCTGTCAACCGCATGATCAAAATGGACGTCAAGAACGTGGAGTTCATCGCCGTGAATACGGACGAGCATGTTCTGCGCTATTCTCAAGCGCAGGAGAAGATCCAGATCGGTGAGAAGGCTACCCGCGGCAAGGGCGCAGGTTCGATGCCCTCTGTCGGACAGGCTGCCGCTGAGGAGAACCGCGAGGAGATCGCGGCTCTCTTGAAGGATACAGATATGGTGTTTATCACCGCAGGTATGGGCGGCGGCACCGGTACAGGCGCGGCTCCCATCGTTGCGAAGATTGCGAAGGATATGGGTATCTTGACCGTAGCGGTCGTTACCAAGCCCTTTGCTTTTGAAGGCAAGAAGCGTATGGCTCAGGCTGAGCAGGGTATCGCGGAGCTTTCCGCTTGTGTCGACTCCCTCATCATCGTTCCGAACGAGCGTTTGAAGCACGTTTCCGACCAGACCATCACCCTGCAGAACGCGTTCCTCATCGCCGATGACGTACTCCGCCAAGGTGTGCAGAGCATCTCCGATCTGATCGTTGTGCCCGGTCTTGTCAACCTTGACTTCGCCGACGTTTCCGCTATCATGCGTGACGCGGGCTTCGCTCACATGGGTATCGGCAAGGCTACCGGCAAGGATAAGGCGGTCGTAGCGGCTGATATGGCGATCTCTTCCGCTCTGCTGGAGACCTCCATCGACGGCGCTACCGGCGTTATCATCAACATCACCGCTTCTCCCGATATCACCCTCGAGGATATCGACGCGGCTTCTACCATGGTCCAGCAGAAGGCTGCTCCCGACGCGAACATCATCTGGGGTGCTGTCATCGACGAGGATATGAAGGACGAGATCAGCGTCACCGTTATCGCTACCGGCTGCGGCGGCAACAACGACAACTCCGGCGCGTTCCCGAGCTCTGCTCCCGTATCGAATCCCGCTACCGCTCCCGATCCGCTGGCTGCTCCGGCTCCCGCGGCTCCCGCAGTCGAGGTGGATTCTACCGATGATGACGACAGCTTCTATGACATCATGTCGATCTTCAACTCTAAGAACTAAGTCAATCGCATAGAGAAAGCCCTTCCGCTCGGAAGGGCTTTTTGTTTTGGTAATATCAAAATCAATGGGATGTTTTGTCTGTTTGATTTGATCGGAGCGGTTGCGCACCGATATACTTCGCGTTGCCGAAGGCGAGTATGCAGTAAAAGATGATGTGGAGAAAGATCAGCCCGACCGCGTAGCCGTTATTGCAGCCGAAGGCTTTTGCCAGATAGATCTGCAAAAAGACGCAAAAGACGGTATAGACCGCGTAGAGCACAAGCAACAGAGCGATCAGGATGGGCAGGTGCAGGGTGGCTCCCGGATATCCCGCATAGAACATGGTCGCGTACATTAAGATACTGAAGATCAGGGAGAACCAATAGGCGTTTTTGTCCCAGACCAGCTTGAAGAGCGTGTACTTGCCGTAGAAAGGGATCAGCGCTTTCCAGCCTTTGTCACCGGCTTTATCGAGGATCAGCCAGTTGGCGACGAGCTGCAGGGCGATCAGCGGAAGAAGCAGGGACGCGTAGATCAGGATGATGTAAATGGGGCTGCGAGCGAGGGTCAGCATGATATCGCTCCTTTCGATTTTCTGTTATCATGTTAGCAAATTTGATGAATTAGGTCAAGGTGGATATGCATACAAAAAGGGCTTCCTGCGGAGGAAGCCCTTAGATGTTGATTTGCTTTTGAATCCGCCGTTGATGGGGGTCAGTTAAAAACTAACCTTGTAAAAGGCGGATGGGGTGCAGCATTGAGGTATTGTCCAAATCTTCGATTTGGCTTACGATACCCATGCAACAGCGCTCCAAGAGCGTAGCGATTGGCTAAGCGCCACTGCCACGCTGCCTCAGACAACACCCTGAGCCAGCATAGCGGTCGCGACCTTCTCGAAGCCCGCGATGTTCGCGCCGACAACATAGTTGCCCTCGAAGCCGTACTTCTTAGCGGCAGCGTCAAGGTTGCGGAAGATGTTGACCATGATGCCCTGCAGCTTGCTGTCGACCTCTTCGAAGCTCCAGCTCAGACGCTCGCTGTTCTGGCTCATCTCGAGAGCGGAGGTCGCAACGCCGCCGGCGTTCGCAGCCTTACCGGGCGCAAAGAGTACGCCGTTCTTCTGGAAATACTCGGTAGCCTCCAGGGTGGTGGGCATGTTAGCGCCCTCGGCAACAGCGATAACGCCGTTGGCTACCAGCTTCTTCGCGTCCTCGATGCCGAGCTCGTTCTGAGTCGCGCAGGGGAGAGCGATGTCACACTTGGTATCCCAAACGTTGGAGCCTTCAGCCTTCTTGTCGTGGTAAACAGCGGAGGGACGAGCGGCAGCGTACGCGTCCAGACGAGCGCGCTTGACTTCTTTGATCTCTTTGAGAAGATCGACGTCGATACCCTCGGCGTCATAGATCCAGCCGGTGGAATCAGAAACGGTAACGACCTTCGCGCCGAGCTGCTGTGCCTTCTGAGCGGCATAGGTAGCAACGTTGCCCGCGCCGGAGATGCAGACGGTCTTGCCGGCAAGCTCGATGCCGTTGGACTTGAGCATTTCGTTGGTGAAGTAGAGCAGACCGTAGCCGGTAGCCTCGGTACGAGCGAGAGAACCGCCGAAGGTCAGACCCTTACCGGTCAGAACACCCTCATAGATGTTCTTGATACGCTTGTACTGGCCGAACATGTAGCCGATCTCACGAGCGCCTGTACCGATATCGCCTGCGGGAACGTCGGTGTCAGCGCCGATGTGACGGCAAAGCTCAGTCATGAAGCTCTGGCAGAAACGCATAATCTCGTTGTCGGACTTGCCCTTGGGGTCAAAGTCAGAGCCGCCCTTGCCGCCGCCGATGGGCAGACCGGTCAAGCTGTTCTTGAAGATCTGTTCAAAGCCGAGGAACTTGATGATACCGATATTGACAGAGGGATGCAGACGGATACCGCCCTTGTACGGACCGATCGCGGAGTTGAACTGAACGCGGTAACCGGTGTTGACCTGCACCTGGCCGTTGTCGTCTACCCACGGTACACGGAACTTGATCTGGCGCTCAGGCTCACAGATACGCTCGAGCAGCGCCTGCTTCTTGTACATCTCCTCGTTAGCCTCGATGACGGGGCGCAGGGAGTTGAGAACCTCTTCGACAGCCTGCAGGAACTCAGGCTCGGAAGCGTTCTTTTCTTTTACTCTGGCGAGTACTTCATCGACATAAGACATAATAATACCTCCAATTGAATATTCGAATTCGTCGGGCAAACCCGAAGAAAAGATTTGCACAGTTAGCATTATATAACATAATGCGGTATTTTGCAAGAATTTTATTGAAAAAATCATAAATTTTCGCATTTTCGGCAGATTACATGAAATTTAGCCAATGAATTTGCAACACTATCAACTAAAAGTTGCAAATAATTTAACGCGGTAACGTCTTGATGTGCGAGGTTTTATGCTAAGTATTATGAACGTGTTACAGAGAAAATGAAAACCGCCGTGAACTCACGGCGGTTTTGCGGTCAAGCTTATTGCAATTTTGCCTGCAGTTCTTCTCTTGTGAGACCCGCGTTGCGGGAGATCTCGTCGTTCGGGATGACGCGAAGTACTTTGCCATTGTATCTCGAAACGAGAACAGACGCGCGCGTCCCGTTGATATCGACAAATTCTTCAGTGTACTCCTCGTTCAGCGGCACCTGCTTTTTGAGGTTCGACTTCTCGGTCAGCGAACCGGTCGGGCAGAGCTGGACGCACAGACCGCAGTTGTTACACTTGGTCTGATCGAGCGGCAGAGAGAAGGCGGGGGAGACGTCGGTCTTGAAGCCGCGTCCCATCAGCCCGATGGCGTGGATATCCATGACCTCGCGGCAGGAGCGTACGCACAGACCGCACAGGATACACTTGGAGGTGTTGCGCTCAATGAACGCGTTCTCGTCGTGGCTGTACTTCTGCGGCATCTCGCCCTTGAAGCGGGAGGGATCAATATCGTAACGCTGAGCGACGTTCAGCAGTTTACATTTATAATACTCACGGCAGCCGCACTCGAGGCAGCGGGAGGCTTCCGCCTGCGCTTCTTCCTCGGTGAAGCCGAGAGAGACCTCGTCGAAGTTTTTGTTTCTTACCTCGGGCGCTAAGACTTTCGGGGTGAGGCGGCTCTTTTTCTCGCGGTCGGAGTAGTCGATGGTCGCTTCGTCACGCTTGCTGATATAAGGTACGCGGGTGTCGAGCTGCTGATCGTTCAGATACGCGTCGACAGCCTTCGCACAGCGGTCAGCTTCGCCGATCGCTTCGATGGCGATGGACGCGCCGCGGTTGGTGGCGTCACCGATCGCGAATACGCCGTCGATCGAGGTGGTGAAGAAGTCGGGGTCGGCTTCGATATTGCCGCGCTCATTGAGCTTGAGCTCCGAAACGTCGCCCTGTACGAGCTTCTGACCGATCGCGAGGATCACGCTGTCAAGCGCGATCTCTTCGGTCTTGCCCTCGACGGGGACGGGCTTGCGGCGACCGGAAGCGTCGGGCTCGCCCAGTTCCATGATCTGGAGCGTGACGGATTTCAACTTGCCGTTCTCGCCGTTGAAGGACAGGGGGTTGGTCAAGAACTTGTAGATCACGCCCTCTTCCTCGGCTTCGTCGATCTCCAGCGCGTCGGCGGGCATCTCGTTGCGGGTACGTCTGTAGATGACATAGACCTCTTTCGCACCCAGACGGACTGCGGTACGGCAGGCGTCCATCGCGGTGTTGCCGCCGCCGCAGATGGCGACGCGTTCGCCGATCGCGGGAGCGTTGCCCTTGATGACGGCGCGCAGAAAGTCGATACCGCCGTAGACGCCGTCGAGATCCTCGCCCGGGGTACGCATGGAACTGCTCTTCCACGCGCCGACCGCGACGATGACCGCGTCGTTCTCGGCTTTGAGACTCTCGATGGTGAAGTCCTTACCGAGCTTGACGTTATTGACGAGCTTCACGCCGGCTTTCTCGATGATGGCGATCTCCTTGTCCAGAACCTCTTTGGGCAGTCTGTACTGGGGGATACCATAGCGGAGCATACCGCCCATCTTTTCCATCATATCATAGACGGTGACCTCGTGACCCATGATGGTGAGGTAGTAAGCCGCTGTCAGACCGGCAGGGCCGCCGCCGATGATCGCGACTGTTTTTCCTGTCGGCTCCTGACGTTCGGGAATGTAGCTGTCAGCCTTCAAGTCCATATCGGCTGCGAAGGCTTTGAGCTGAGCGATATTGATCGGCTCTTCCACGTTCTTGCGGCGGCACGCCTTCTCACAGGGATGAGGGCAGACGCGGCCGATGGACGCGGGGAGCGGGATCTTGTTTTTGATGAGCTTCAACGCCGCGTCATACTCGCCGTTGGCGATCAGACCGACGTAACCCTGGCAGTCGGTACGCGCGGGGCAGTTGAGCTGGCAGGGAGCGACACAGTCGCCGTCGTGGGCGGACATGAGCAGCTCCATCGCGATCTTGCGGGAGCGTATGACGCGCTCGCTCTCGGTGTTGACGACCATACCCTCGGTGCACTTAGCGGAGCAGGAACGCAGAAGCTTCGGGATGCCCTCGGCTTCGACGACGCACAGTCCGCAGGCGCCGTAGATCTCGACCGCCTTGTCATAGCACAGGGTGGGGATGTCGATACCGTTCGCACGCGCGGCTTCTAAGATGGTGGAGCCTTCGGGAGCCTGTATCGCTTTACCGTTGATTGTTAAATTGATCATGTTGCACCCCTCCTTACGCTTTTACTACCGCGTCAAAGCGGCATACGCTGTAGCACTTGCCGCACTTGATACACTTATCGGTATCAATGACATGCGGCTGTTTGACCGTGCCTGTGATCGCGTTAACGGGACAATTGCGCGCGCAAAGGGTGCAGCCGCGGCACTTGTCGGCGTTGATGGTATATTCGATAAGATCGGAGCACTCGCCCGCGGGACATTTTTTGTCGTTGATGTGGGCTTCATACTCGTTGCGGAAATATTTGATGGTGGTGAGTACAGGGTTCGGAGCCGTCTGACCGAGGCCGCAGAGCGCGCCGTCCTTGATGGAATAGCACAGCTCCTCGAGCAGCTCGATGTCGCCTTCCCTGCCCTCGCCCTTGGTGATGCGCTCGAGCATCTCCAGCATACGCTTGGTACCGATGCGGCAGTGGATGCACTTGCCGCAGCTCTCCTTGGCGGTGAAGTCAAGGAAGAATTTTGCCATGCCGACCATGCAGGTGCTCTCATCCATGACGACCATACCGCCGGAGCCCATGATCGCGCCGGTCGCGCCGAGGGCTTTGTAGTCGATGACGGTGTCAATCAAGTCGGCAGGAATACAGCCGCCGGATGGTCCGCCCATCTGGACGGCCTTGAAGGCTTTGTCGGTTTTCATACCGCCGCCGATATCGAAGATGACGTCGCGCAGGGTCTTGCCCATCGGGATCTCGACGAGACCCGAACGCTTGACCTTACCGGTCACGGCAAATACCTTAGTGCCCTTGGAGCCCTCGGTACCCATCGCCGCGAACGCCTCGCCGCCGTTGTTGATGATCCACGCGACGTTGGCGAAGGTCTCGACGTTGTTGATGTTAGAGGGCTTTCTCCAGAAGCCGGACTGCGCCGGGAACGGAGGCTTCAAGCGCGGCATACCGCGGTGACCCTCGAGAGATTCGATCAGCGCGGTCTCTTCACCGCAGACAAACGCGCCGGCGCCTGCTTTGATCATGAAATCGCAGGAGAAGTCGGTGCCGAAAATGTTCTTGCCGATGATGCCCTGTGCTTTTGCCTGTTCGATAGCGTTCTTCAGACGCTTGATCGCGAGGGGATACTCCGCGCGGACGTAGACGACGGCGTGCTTTGCGCCGATCGCGTACGCGCCGATGAGCATACCTTCGATGAGGTTGTGCGGGTCGGATTCGATGACCGCTCTGTCCATGAACGCGCCGGGGTCGCCCTCGTCGGCGTTACAGATCAGATACTTTTCCTCGCCCTCAGAGCTTCGCGCGGCGTTCCACTTGAACCATGTCGGGAAACCCGCGCCTCCGCGTCCCGCAAGACCGGAGGTCTTGATGACGTCGATGACTTCTTCGGGAGTAAGCTCGGTCAAACACTTCCTAAGCGCCTTGTAGCCGTCTTTTTCGATATATTCTTCGATGATCTCGGGATTGATGATACCGCAGTTGCGCAGCGCGATGCGGGTCTGCTTGGAGAGAAACTCGCTGTCCTCGTCGGTGACGATAAGCGCGCTTACCTTTTCTCTGTCTCCCGTTCTGATGTAGTCTGCTATAGCGGGAGCGTCTTTCTCGCTGACCTTGACCAGTCGGGTGAGCTTATCCTCGTCGTAGATGTCGACGATCGGCTCGAGATAGCACATGCCGATACAGCCGGTGATGGAAATGCTCTCGGCGTTGATATCGGTGTTGAGGAGCGCTTTGCGCACTTTCTCGGCGCCTGCCGCGATACCGCAGGAGCCCTGTCCGATGACGATTCTCATACTGCCGCCTCCCTTAACTCTTTTAAAATCTTCTTGGTCTTGTCGGGTGTGAGCGAGCCGTATGTATCCTCGTTGATCATCATGACGGGCGAGAGGGAACAGCAGCCCAGACACGCGACGCACTTTAAGGAGAACAAGCCGTCCTCGGTGGTCTGACCGTCTTCGATGTGCAGCTCATCCTTGATGGTCTGCAAAATCAGCTCGGAAGAGTTGACATGGCACGCGGTGCCCTGGCAGAGCATGATCAGATACTTGCCGACCGGCTCAAAACGGAACTGGGTATAGAAGGTGCCGACGCCCATGATCTCGGAGGTGGCGATGCCGGTTTTCTCAGAGATCAGCTCGATCGCTTCCTTCGGCAGATAACCGTAGATATCCTGTGTGTGTTGCAAAATGGTGATGAGGCTGCCCTTGACGGAAGCGTACTCGGCGAGCACATCATCCAGCAGGGACAGGTCAACGGTTCTTTTTTCCATAATTAACCCCCCAATAACTTATATTATAGGTTAAACCATTAAAGTTCATTATACAGCATATAAATTCTCATTTCAATATTTTATTCGAATAAAAAGCGGTTAGCTGAATCTAACTTTTTGGTAATGATGGGATATTGTGCCGATTTCGGTTTACCTATCGAATCAAGCGAATGGACTTTGTATAAAACATCAAATAATCGTTCCAAAACTTTACAAAATCTATTGCAAATGACATATAGCGGTGGTACAATTATGATGTATCAATAGCTTCGGGGAGGGGTTCACATGTTTCTGATAGGTAACGGAAGACTGTTTACACGCGATGAAAACCGTCCGTATATCGAGGACGGCGGCGTTGTTACACAGGGAGATCGCATCGTCGCGGTCGGAACGTCAGCCGAGATGAAAGAGAAGTATCCGCAGGCGGAGCTTGTCGACGCACGCGGTCAGCTGATCATGCCCGCGTTCATCAACGCGCATACGCATATCTACTCGGGGCTTGCCAGAGGTCTTTCGATCAACGGCTATGATCCCACGAATTTTTATGAGATCCTCGACGGGATGTGGTGGAAGCTCGACCGTGAGCTGACCTTGGAAGATACCAGGGCGAGCGCTTACGCTACCTATCTGGAGTGCATCCGCAACGGTGTGACGACGGTGTTCGATCATCACGCGAGCTACAAGGAGATCCCGGGATCGCTGTTCGCGATCGCTGACTGCGCGAAAGAGATGGGCGTTCGCTCCTGCCTGTGCTATGAGGTTTCCGATCGCGACGGTGAAGCAAAATGCGAGGAAGCGATCAAGGAGAATGCCGACTTTATCAAGTACTGTAAGGAAAACCCCGATCCGATGCTGGCGGCGATGTTTGGTATGCACGCGCTGTTTACGCTCTCCGACAAGACCTTTGAAAAATGCGTCAAGGCGAACGACGGCAGAACAGGGTACCATATCCACATCTGCGAGGGGCTGAACGATGTGGTCGACAGCCGCGAGAATTATCATATGCTCCCTGTTGAGCGGCTCGAGAAATGGGGTATCCTCGGTGAGAAAACCATCCTCGGTCACTGTATCCATGTGACAGAACCGGAGATGGATAAGATCGCAGCGACGAATACGATGGTCGTCAACAATCCCGAGAGCAATATGGGCAACGCCGTGGGCTGTTCGCCGATCCTCAAGATGTTTGAAAAGGGTATCCTGCTCGGTATGGGCACGGACGCTTATACCCACGATATGCTCGAAAGTCTGAAGGTCGCGCTGACCATCCAGCGACACAATGCCGGTATGCCGAATGTGGCGTGGAACGAGGTCACGACGATGCTGTTCGAGAACAACGCAAAGGTAGCGGCGAAGTACTTTGATCAGCCGCTCGGTGTGATCAAGGAGGGCGCTGCCGCCGATATCATCGTGATGGATTATTTGCCCTTTACGCCGATCTCCGGCGACAACCTCGACGGTCATATGATCTTCGGCATGAACGGCAGACAGTGTCGTACCACGATGGCGAACGGCAGACTGCTGTATCGTGACAGAAAATTTGTCGATATCGACGAGGAAAAGCTGTCGGCGCAGATCAAGGCGACAGCGACAAAGCTCTGGGGAAGAGTGAATCAATAATACGTTTCCGATATTCCTGACGCCATGAATGACATGGAGATTGCCACAGCCCGTAAACAGGCTTCGCAATGACAGATTTATCTGAAATCGGAGGATATACGATGAGTGAAAAAATGATACCGCTGAGCATAGATGAGCTGCTCAGCAGGATGACAAAAGAATACAACAGCAACAGTATCGCCTTTGGGGTCCACGAGGGCTTTAAGATCTCTCGCTATGATGACCTTATGAAAGGGGATCATGAGGAAAAGTATCTGCCGATCTTCGGTGAGAAGCTGGAGGTGCCGCTGGGTCCCGCCGCGGGTCCGCATACACAGATGGCGCAGAATATCATCTCGGCATATATCGGCGGCGCGAGATTCTTTGAGCTGAAAACCGTTCAGGTGATGGACGGCGAGGAGCTGGCGAAATGCATCGCGCGTCCTTGTATCAACGCCGACGACGAGGGGTATAACTGCGAGTGGTCGACGGAACTGACCGTAGAGCAGGCGTATGAAGAATATGTCAAGGCGTGGTGTGTGCTCAAGGTGATCAGTGTCGCGTTCGGTCTGGGCGATCCCGACGGTTTTGTGTTCAATATGAGCGTGGGGTATGATCTGGAGGGTATCAGATCCGAGAAGATCGATCGCTTTATCGAGGGGTTGAAGGATGCTTCCGATCAGCCGATATTTGCCGAGTGCAAAAATTCTTTGAAAGAATATTATCCCGCATACACGGAGCTGATCGAAGGGATCTCGCCGCGTATCTGCCGCAGCGTCACGCTGTCGACCCTGCACGGCTGTCCGCCCGATGAGATCGAGCGGATCGCGACCTATTTGATCAAGGAAAAAGGGCTGAACACCTTTGTTAAATGCAACCCGACGATCCTGGGGTATGAGAACGCGCGCGCGATCCTCGACAGCGTGGGATTCGACTACGTCGCCTTTGACGATCATCACTTCAAAGAGGATCTGCAATGGGATGACGCGGTGGCGATGTTCCGCCGTTTGCAGGCGCTCGCACAGTGCAAGGGGCTGGAGTTCGGCGTGAAGCTCTCGAACACCTTCCCTGTGGACGTCAAGCGCGGAGAGTTGCCCGCTGATGAAATGTACATGAGCGGTCGGTCGCTCTTTCATCTAACGATCGAGATGGCGAGACGGTTCTCGGAGGAATTCGACGGAAAGCTGCGCATCTCGTTCTCCGGCGGCGTTTCACAGACGAATATCCGTCTGCTGTTTGAAGCCGGTATCTGGCCGATCACCGTGGCGACGACGCTGTTGAAGCCCGGCGGCTATTCGCGGTTGACGCCGATGGCGTATACCCTGCGGCTGTGCAGCTATGAACCATTTCATAGAACAGATACCGAGAAGATCGCGGCGCTCTCTGAGCGGTGCAAAAAGCATAAGAATTTCCTAAAGCCGATCAAGCCGATCCCCTCGCGTAAAAATGACGAGCAGGTGCCGCTGTTCGACTGTTATACGGCGCCGTGCAAGGGCGGTTGTCCGATCCATCAAGATATCCCGCAGTATGTGAGGCTGGTGGATGAAGAAAAGCATAAAGAGGCGCTGAAGGTCATCACGCAGAAGAATCCTCTGCCGTTTACCACCGGCTTGATCTGCTCTCATAGATGTATGACAAAATGTACCCGACAGTTCTACAACTTCCTGCCGATCGATATCCGACATATCAAGTATATCGCCGCCTGTGAAGGCTATGACGCTCTGATGGCGGAGGTTGAAAACAAGGTCGTTTCCGATGGTAAAAAGGTCGCTGTGATCGGCGCGGGAGCGGCGGGTCTATCCGCTGCGTATTTTCTCGCGCGGGCGGGGATCCAAGCCGACGTTTTTGAAAAGGACAGCAAGGCGGGCGGTATCGTACGCAACATCATCCCCGAGTTCCGCATCGCCGAATACTTTGTGAAGAAGGATATCGCTTTGATCGAAAAGATGGGAGCGAATATCCTGCTCAATACGCCCGCGCCGTCATTTAAGGAATTGAAGGCGCAGGGCTACAGCGCGGTGGTCTGCGGGATCGGTGCGTACAAGGCGCGTGACCCGCATATCAGCGGTAACGTCGTCAATGTGCTGGACTTCCTCAGAAAATTTAAAAACAATGAATATACCAATGAGTTGTTCGGAAAATCCGTCGCGGTCATCGGCGGGGGAAATACGGCGATGGACGCCGCTCGCGCCGCGAAACGCGTGGAAGGCGTGGAGAGGGTCACCGTCGTCTACAGACGTACCAAGAAATATATGCCTGCCGATGAAGAAGAGCTCAGAGAAGCTCTTGCGGCAGGGGTGGATCTTGTCGAGCTGGCGGCTCCCGTTGAGCAGAGGGACGGGAAACTGATCTGTACCGTAATGAAGCTCGGCGAGCCGGACGAGAGCGGCAGAAGAAGTCCCGTACCGACCGATGAAACGGTCGAGATCCCCGCGGACGTTGTAATCGCCGCGATCGGCGAGCAGGTCGACAATACGCTGTTTATCGAGAACGGTATCTCAGCGGATGACAAGGGCAGAGTACCTTTCATGACAGAAATCGACGGCTTGAAGGTGTATAATATCGGCGACAGCCTGCGCGGTCCGAGCACCGTGGTCGAGTGTATCGCCGACGCGCAGAAAGCGGCTGACGCGATCATCGGCGAAGAGCATATCATGGACATCCCGCTCGACGCTTTTCCGACGCCGCGACAGGCGATCGAGAACAAGCGTACGACCGATCCGATCACGCTCACGCCGATCCTCTCACGCTGTCTGAGCTGTGACACGGTCTGCGAAAACTGCGTGAGCGTCTGTCCCAACCGCGCGAATACCGTCGTAGTGATGCCCGATGGCAGGAGAGAGATCCTGCACATCGACCGCCTGTGCAACGAGTGCGGCAATTGTAAGAGCTTCTGTCCGTACAACTCCGCGCCGTATCTCGACAAGCTGACGCTGTTCGAGGATGAAGAGAGCTTTGACGTCAGCAGTCAAAAGGGCTTTTTGATCCTTGACGACAGCCGTGTACGCGTACGGCTGGACGCGGTAGCGGACGTCGATCTCGACAAGCCGAACGACCTGCCGAAGGATGTAGAAGCGCTCATCCTGACGGTGATGAAGAATATTGCGTTATACAGATAACAAAAACCCTTAGCAAAGAATGTGATACCCATGAATAAGACCCTACTCAAAGGCGGTACGCTGGTATCGCCGCGCGGCACAAAGCGCGCCGATCTGCTGATCTCCGGCGAAAAGATCGTCGCGGTCGGCAGACATCTGCAGACAGACGCGGATGTAGCGGACGTCAGCGGTAAGCTGATCTTCCCCGGCTTTATCGACGCGCACACCCACTTTGACCTCGCCGTCAGCGATACCGTGACCGCCGATGACTTTGACGGCGGCTCCAAGGCGGCGATCGCCGGCGGCGTGACGACGGTGGTGGATTTCGCGACCCAGAATAAGGGGGAGACCCTCACCGACGCGCTGAATAACTGGCACATGAAAGCCTTTGCGAACTCCACCTGTGACTATGCGTTCCATATGGCGATCTCCGACTGGCGCGATGACATCAGAGAGGAACTGCCCGCGATGTTTGAACAGGGCGTGACCTCGTTCAAGGTCTATATGATCTATGACGCGATGGAACTGAGCGACCGCGCGATCTATGAACTGATGACTGCGCTGAAGCCTTACGGCGGTATCGTCGGATGTCACTGTGAAAACTCCGCGATCGTCGGCAAGCTCCGTGAAAAAGCGCTCTCGGAAGGAAAATACGCCCCCGCGTATCATCCGCTGACCCGCCCCGATTATACCGAAGCGGAGGCGGTCAATCGTTTTCTCAGTATCGCCAAAGCTGCCGACGCGCCGTGTATCGTGGTACACCTGAGCACCAAGGCGGGATATGAGGAGGTGTTACGCGCGAGGAAGAACGGTGTACAGGTGTATGTCGAGACCTGTCCGCAGTACCTGCTGCTCGATGACGGCGTCTACAGCCGTTCGTTTGACGAAAGCGCGAAATACATCTGCTCGCCGCCGCTGAGGAAGAAGGAGGATAACAAGGCGCTGTGGGACGGTCTGAAAGCGGGAAAGCTGAACACCGTCAGCACCGATCACTGTTCCTTTACGCTCGATCAGAAACGCGCCGGACAGAACGACTTTACTAAGATCCCCAACGGTATGCCCGGTGTGCAGACGCGCTCGATCCTAATGTACACCTACGGTGTGAAAAAGCACAGGATCTCGCTTTCGCAGATGTGCGCGTATCTCAGCGAGAATCCGGCGCGGCTCTACGGGATGTATCCGAAGAAGGGTGCGCTCAAGGCGGGCTCCGACGCGGATATCGTCGTATTCGATCCGAAAGGAAACGGTGTGATCTCAGCCGAAAACAGTCTGAGCAAATGCGGCTATGATCCCTTTGAGGGAACGCGTACCGTCGGAAAGATCGAGAGGGTCTTTCTGCGCGGAAGGCTCGTGTATCACGACGGCAGGGTGATTTTGGAGCACAGCGGAAAATTCGTCAGACGGGGGAAAAACTCGCTGATTCTATAGTAACGATAAATACAAAAAGCCCGACAGCTGTCGCTGTCGGGCGTCTTTGTGTTTCAAAATAGCTTACTGCTTTTTGCAGTAGTAGCTGGAGTCCATACCTTCGAGGTCGAGTACCTTGGAGGTCGCCACATAGGAGAAGAGCTTTTCTTCGGGCCAGTCTTTGAGCTTGATGTGGATCTTGCCGGTGGTTTCGTTCTCGATCTTGAAAGTGCCTTCACTGTCAAAGTTTTCGCCGACCAGTCTACAGGTGTTATCGTCCTTGAAAGTCCATGTCCAGTTGCCGTCTTTATCATCGGTCTGTGTCCAGGTGCCGATGAGCTTCTTATCCATATAGCCCTTGTCGCCGCAGGCTGTCATCAAAGAAGCGAGGACAGCGACGATCATCACAACAGCGATGACTCTTGCAAATGTTTTCATTTTTGTTCCTCCTAAATCTTGGATAGTTGTATTATATCACATGCTTTATGAAATTTCCATAGAATTACGATATTTTTACAGTCTGTTCAAAACAAAAAGCGAGGAGAGATCTCCTCGCCGGTTGTCTTTCAGCAGTTGATTAGTCAGCTACGAAGAATACATCCATGCCGGTGGTCTCGCCGTCAGCTACGATGTAAGCCTTGCTCTCTTCGGGCTTGACATATACGGTGTAAGCCTTCTTGCCCTTGACGACCTTCTTGACGTTCTTCTCGATGTCAGCTACAGAAACGGTAGCGCCGCCGAACTGGATGTACAGATCGAATTTGGGCTCAGCCTTCTTAGCAGCGGGCTTCTTAGCAGCGGCAGTCTTGGTCGCGGTCTTAGTGGCAGCGGTCTTGGTTGCAGCGGGCTTCTTAGCAGCAGTCTTGGTCTCAGCCTTAGCTGCGGTCTTCTTAGCGGCTGTCTTAGTCTCAGCCTTAGCGGTAGTCTTCTTAGTAGTTGCCATGTTAAAATCCTTCTTTCTTTTTTATGAAAAAATATTAAAAGCGGGTAAGCTTTGTTTTCTGCTTACAGCTTGTATTATATATACCGAAAATGCGGATGTCAAACGATTATCGAATTTTTGGTTGTTTACACAAATGAGGGTGAACGTTTGCGCGGTTTGTCGGTATTGTTGACGGAAGATTTTTGCTCAAAAAGGGTGAATGGCGATTTTTTGCTCTGCGCATTTCACAAAAATATCATTGAGTTTTGTGGATTTTCACAGAGTAATAATCGGGACTTGAACATCTTGACGAAATCGTCTTCAAAATAATGTGAGCTTTCTACAATAAAACGGTTGCAAATTCTATGCTCTGCTGTTATAATGATTGAGTACAAAAACCAGGACTTAATATCCGGAGGAGGATCAGATGCTCGGTTCGTTTATCGACGTCGGCACACAGGTGCTCGTGTTGTTCGTACTGATCGCGGTCGGCGTGGTGCTGACCAGGTGCGGCATGATCACCGAGCAGGGCTCACGCACGATGACAGACGTTGTCCTGTACGCGGTGACCCCCTGTGTGATCATCAACGCTTTTCAAAGAGAATATGAGCCGCGGATGCTGGGCGGTCTGCTGACAGCGCTGCTTGCGGCGTTCCTGTCGCTGGGCTTCTCTGTCCTGCTCGCGGAGCTGATGTACCGCAAAAAGGACGTCGACCGCGGCGTCGTGCTGAAGTTTTCGCTGGTGTTCTCCAACTGCGGGTTTATGGCGCTGCCGCTCCAGCAGGCGATCTTAGGCGACGACGGTGTTTTTTACGGAGCGGCGTATGTGGCGATGTTCAACATCTTTATGTGGACGTACGGGCTTCTCAGAATGAGCGGTAAAAGGGAGTTGAAAGCGGCGTTGAAAGCTGTCGTCAACCCGGGTATCATCGGGACGGTCATCGGTATCATCCTCTTCGCTTTTTCGATCAAGCTGCCGACGGTGCTTGCTTCTTCTGTCAGTTTTCTCGCGGCGCTGAACACACCGGTGCCGATGCTGGTGATCGGTTACCATCTGGTACGCGCGAATCTCAGACGGGTGCTGACCGATAAAGACGCTTATATCGCGATGCTGTTCCGTTTGATCCTGATCCCGCTTGCGGTGATGGGCGTGATGGTGCTGCTGCAAATCGACCCCGTCATCACGACGGCGACGGTGATCGCCGTCAGCGCGCCTGTCGCGGCGTTCACGACGATGATGTCGACCAAGTACGGTCACGATACGGAGCTCTCCGCGGGGATCGTCTCCGCGTCGGCGTTGTTCTCGCTCGTGACGATGCCGCTCGTCGTGGGATTGACACAATATCTGATCGCGTAATAATAGTAGTATATATCGAAAGGAATCCGTTATGCCTAAGAATCCGAAGCAAAAGCAAAAGCTTTTATATATCATGAAGTTCTTTATGGAAAAAACCGACGACGACTACGGTGTGACCGTCGCGGATATCATCGACTATCTTGAGGAATACGGTATCACCGCCGAGAGAAAAAGTATCTACAGCGATATCGAGTGTCTCAGAGATTTCGGCTTTGATATCGTCAAGACGAAGGTCGGCAAGATCTCGCTGTTCAGCTTGGTGTCGCGCGATTTTTCCCTCGAGGAGATCAAGCTTTTGATCGACGCGGTGCAAAGCTCCAAGTTTATCACCTTGAAAAAGAGCAGGGAGCTGATCCATAAGATCGAGCGGCTTACCTCGGAGAATCAAGCGAAGGAGCTGCACCGGCAGGTCATCGTCGCCAACCGCGTCAAAAACTCCAACGAGAATATCTACCGCAATATCGATAACATCAACCGCGCGATCAATAACAAGAAGAAGATCGGCTTCTATTATACCCAGTGGGCTGTTATGCGCTCGGGCGCGAAGAAGGTCGTTAAGGTGCGCCGTCACGACGGTATGCGCTACCTGTTGACACCGAAGGCGCTGACATGGGATGACGAGAACTATTATCTGATCGCTTATGATAAGGAAGCGGATCTTTTGAAGCATTTCCGCGTCGATAAGATGGAGGATATCACGGTGGAGGAGGAACGTGCCGACAGCGCCAAAGCGGTCGATAAATTCGACCTTGCTGTGTACACGAAGCAGGTGTTCGGCATGTACGGCGGCGAGACTGTCAGCGTGAAGCTGCGCTTTGACGACAGCCTTATCGGCGTGGTCGTTGACCGCTTCTCGGATAAGGTGTTTATCCAGCCGCACAATGACGGCACCTTTACCGTCGGCACAGAGGTCATGCTGTCGCCGCAGTTCTACGGATGGTTGTTCTCCTTCGGCGACAAGGTGAAGGTGCTATCTCCCAAGGCGGCAAAGGACGGCTTTACCGCGTATCTTGACAGCGTGATAAAACAGTACGAGGCAAGATGATCTGATACTAATCCTTAATAAAAACCTTTATCATCTATTGCGCTATATTTCGTATAGCTTTGTTGGGCTCCTTGACAGGCGCCAGCCTGTCTGCGTCTCCC
>CADAUE010000005.1 GCA_902790985.1 uncultured Ruminococcus sp. | reverse complement strand
AGTACCCCAGCTGTAGGGGATATCGTTGTCGCGGCGATATACGTTCGCGCGGGGGTTGTCCCAGGAACGGAATACAGCCTTGACAGCGCCCATGAGCTGTTCCTTAGGATCGGACGGGAAGTCCTCGCCGATCTTAGACTTATACTCAGCCTTGAACTTCTCAGCCAGCTCCTTGAGGTCGTCGGCAGTCAGCTCAACGTCCTGCTTAACGCCGCGGTCAGCCTTCATCTCGTCGATGAGCTCTTCAAAATACTTCTTACCGACCTCCATAACGACGTCGGAATACATCTGGATAAATCTTCTGTAGCAGTCGTAAGCCCAGCGGGGATTGCCGCTCTGCTCAGCGATGGTCTCTACAACTTCCTCGTTCAGACCGAGGTTCAGGATGGTATCCATCATACCGGGCATGGAAGCGCGGGCGCCGGAACGAACGGAAACGAGAAGCGGGTTCTCTTTGTCACCGAACTTCTTGCCGGTGATCTCTTCCATCTTGCCGATATACTCGTTGATCTGTGCCTGGATCTCTTCGTTGATCTGACGGCCGTCCTCATAGTACTGAGTACAAGCCTCTGTGGTGATTGTGAAGCCCTGAGGAACCGGCAGACCGATGTTGGTCATCTCAGCGAGGTTTGCGCCCTTACCGCCGAGAAGTTCTCTCATGTCAGCGTTACCTTCTGTAAAAAGGTAAACCCATTTTTTGCTCATTGGAATCTCCTCCTAAATGAATTGTTATAGTAAATACCGCTGTGTCAAACACCGCAGCATACATATACACATGTATTATAACAAAAGATGGAAAAAAATACTATACAAAAGAGAAAAAAGAAATAAAAAAGGGGCACAAAAGTAATGCGTTAATTTTGTGGATATTGTGAAAAGTGTTAAAATTGTCATAATTTTGTAATTTGTCCTTGCAAAATCCCAAATATATGCGATAATAGTATTGTGTATGAGAGCGCCCCGAAGCGCAAAGCACAGTGAAAAATGAATAACGAATATAGTGAATAACGAAGGTTACTCGATTCGCTCAAACGATCCTATATGACGATTGTTTGCACAGCTCATTCAGTGTGATCCAGTTTTCATTACGATGATTTGTGAGGTCAATTCATGAACAATAAATGTGCCGTTATCCTCGCCGGCGGCGAGGGGAAACGTATGAAATCCGATATCCCGAAGCCGATGAACGAGGTGCTGGGCAAGCCGATGCTCCGCTGGGTCATCGACAGCGTCAAAGACGCCGGGATCGACGACATCTGCGTCGTCACAGGCTTCAAGACCGAAGTCACCGAAGCGTACCTTGATTCTCTGCCCTTTGCGGTCAGCCATGTGCTCCAGAGCGAGCGGCTCGGCACGGGTCACGCCGTGATGATGGCAAAGGACTTTTTAAAGGAAAAAGGCGGCGACGTGGTCATCCTCTGCGGCGACGCTCCGTTCATGGACGCCAAGACCATCGCGGACGCCTATGACAGCCATGACAAAGGCGATTATTCCGCTACCGTCATCTCCGCTATGCTCGACGACCCGACCGGTTACGGCAGGATCGTGCGCAACGCGGACGGCAGCTTGAAAACCATCGTAGAACAGAAGGACGCCGACGAAGCGACACTCGCCGTTCAAGAGGTCAACTCGGGCGGTTACTGGTTCGATACCGCTGACCTTCTCTCGGTGCTTGACGATATCAAGGCAAATAATTCCGCAAAAGAATATTATCTGCCCGACGCGCTCTATCTGCTCCTGCAAAACGGCAAGAAGGCAGGCGCCTTCACCGCCGCTTCGCCCGACACCGTCTTAGGCGCGAACGATCCCGCGCAGCTTCAAGAGCTGAACGATATCGCAAGAGCGAAAGGGTATTGATCCTGTAGGGGCGGTCATCGACCGTCCGCGGACGACCGATGGTCGTTCCTGCAACAGCACGGGAGGAGCAACCCCCTCCCCTACAGAAACGCGCCGGCGTATCATAGATGGCGTATAAAAAATCCGGACGCTGTGATCGATACAAGCTGAAATATATCGTAAGCGTCACAGTATGGCGTACGAAAAGCATCCAAACCGCAAGGTTAAAATATAACAAGATTCATTTATGGGGGGACAAATAATGAATTCACACGGTAAGGACATCAAGATTTTTACACTCAACTCCAACAAGGCTGTCGCTCACGGCATCGCCGACTGCTTAGGCATCCCGCTGGGCAAGAGCGACTGCGCCACCTTCTCGGACGGAGAGATCGCGGTATCTCTGCATGAATCCGTCCGCGGCTCCGACTGCTTCATCGTACAGTCGACCTGCTCGCCCGTCAACGACAACCTCATGGAGCTTCTGATCATGATAGACGCGATGAAGAGAGCTTCCGCTTCCTCCATCACCGCCGTCGTTCCGTACTTCGGCTACGCGCGTCAGGATCGTAAGGCTAAGGCTCGCGATCCGATCTCGTCCAAGCTGGTTGCCGACCTCATCACCACCGCGGGCGCTGACCGTCTTTTGACGATGGACCTGCACGCGGCTCAGATTCAGGGCTTCTTCAACATCCCCGTCGATCACCTTGTCGGCGCGCCGATGCTTGCGAAACACATGAAGAAAAAGGTCGAGGGTCACGCTGACGAATATGTTGTTGTATCTCCCGACCTCGGCTCCGTTACCAGAGCGCGTAATTTTGCCGCGAAGATCGGCTGCCCCATCGCCATCATCGACAAGCGCAGACAGCGCGCGAACGTCTCCGAAGTCATGAACATCATCGGTGAGGTCAGAGGCAAGAAGTGCATCCTGGTCGACGATATGATCGACACCGCGGGCACCCTGTGCAACGCCGCGAACGCGATCGTCGAAAAGGGCGGCGCTACCGAGGTCTATGCCTGTGCGTCCCACGCTGTCCTCTCCGGTCCCGCAATCGACCGTATCCGCGACAGTGCGATCAAGGAATGCATCCTGCTGGATACCGTTCCCGTTCCCGAAGAGAAGATGCTCGACAAGTTCACCATCCTCTCCACCGCTCCCCTCTTCGCCGAGGCGATCGAGAGGATCTATGAGGACAAGCCTGTTTCTCCGATGTTTGTATAATATACATTGTCATTACGAGGCACATCCTGTGCCGTGGCAATCTCAACTGATTATTCCCAAACACCTACTCCTGTTTGTGGGATTCCCACGGTCGCTTGATCGCTCCCTCGGAATAGCAGCTGATTCAATACTTTTGAAAGGGAGCTTTACCGCTCCCTTTCTTTGGAGTCATCATGTTTTTTAAGAAAGAAAACACTTCCAACAGCATAGAATATCTTATTGTCGGTCTGGGCAATCCGGGCAGACAGTATGAGAACACCCGTCATAACGCCGGCTTCATCGCTTTGGACTACATCGCCGACGAGCTTGGCGTCAAGATCAACAAGATCAAGTTCAAGTCTACCGTCGGCGAGACGAATATCAGCGGCAGGCGCTGTCTATTGATGAAGCCGTCCACCTTTATGAACCTCAGCGGTCAGGCGGTCACCGAGGCGATGCGTTTCTACAAAATCCCGCCGCAAAAGGTGATAGTATTATCAGATGATATCTCCCTCGACGTCGGCGTCATCCGCATCCGCAGAAAGGGTTCGGACGGCGGTCAGAAAGGGCTGCAAAGCATCATCTACCTCAGCGGCTCGGACGAGTTCCCGCGCGTCAAGATCGGCATCGGCAAGAAGCCCCATCCCGACTATGAGCTCAAGGACTGGGTGCTCAGCCGCTTCACCGACAAGGACCGGAAGCTGATCGCCGAGCGTCTGCCGGATATCAAAGGCGCGGTCGAGCTGATCGTCGACGGCGATATCGACAAGGCGATGAACCTGTATAATTAGGAGGACGGAGAATGGTGAACGGTTAACGGTGATTGTATCTCGCTTTGCTCGTTCAATTCTATTATTAGGAATCCAAAACGCGAAGCGTTTCCCACAACCGTTATCCGTTATCTGTTAACCGTTATCCAAAAGGAAGCTATGCAATTTTTAGACCAAATTCTCCGACGCACCGAACAGTACAAGGCGTTGGACAATGCCGTCTGTACCCGTTCACGCGCTGCCGCGATCGGCGTATCGGGCGTTCACAAAGCCAATATCATCACTTCGCTCTGCCGGGAACACGCCGTCAGAGCCTTTTGTGTTGCCCAAAATGAGCAGGAAGCGCAGGTGCTGTGCAACGACCTCTCGGCGATGGGTCTCAAGGCGCTGGTCTATCCGAAGAAGGATTTCGTCTACATCCCGTCGCAGGTCAAGTCGCACGAATATGAGCACCAGCGGCTGAACGTACTCAGCCGCATGCTCAGCGGCGACTATGACGTCATCATCGCTACCCTCGACGCGGCGGCGCAGTATACGATCCCCAAGGAAGTTTTGCGATCCACCTCCCGCGTTCTCGAACCGGATGTCGAGATCGACGTGGAGGACTTTGAAAAATCGCTGATCCTGCTGGGATATGAGCGGTGCGACAACGTAGAGGGCAGCGGACAGTTCTCCGTACGCGGCGGCATCATCGACCTATTCATGCCCGACAGCGACGCGCCCGTGAGGATCGAGCTGTGGGGCGATCAGATCGACACCATCAACTACTTTGACGTCGAGAGCCAGCGCCGCACCGACTACTGTGAACAGATCGCGCTGACGCCCTCGGGCGAGATATTGATCGACAGCAAAGAGACGCTGGCGGAAAAGATCCGCAAAAAGGCTTCTTACCTCAAAAGCGAAAAAAGCGCCAAAGCCAAGGAACGCCTGTACAAAGAGGCGGATATGCTCGCGTCGGGGCTGAGCCTTGCGACCTACGACAAATTCATCTCCCTCGTCTACGACAAGCCCGCTACCTTGTTCGACTACTTTGACGACGATGAGATCGTCTTTATCTCCGAGTACAAAAACGTCAAGGAACGCGACCGCTCGATGGAATTCCACGAGAAAGAGGAGCTCAAAGCCCTCTTTGAGGACGGCGTACTGTGCCGCGGCTTTGAGACCTACTCTCTCGACTTCACACAGAGCATGAATCTGCTCCTCGACCGCCCGACGGTGTTCCTCGACACCTTCTCCCACTCGTCCTACAACACCGAGCTGTCCGCCGCGGTCACCTTCAACGCGCGTCAGACCTCGCCGTGGTCGGGACAGAGCGCCGCGCTGATCGAGGATCTCGAGGATATCGGCTACGGCAGTATGGCGGTCGTCATCCTTGCCGGTACGCAAAAGGGAGCGGAGAATCTCTGTACCCTCCTAAACGAAAAGGGCGTGAACGCGCGGTATACCGAAACGCTTGACCGCGCAGAACGCGGCTTTGTCTATATCCTACCGGGGATGCTGTCTGCCGGCATTGAATACCCCGAGGAGCATTTCATCCTCTACACCCTCTCTGCCGTCAACACTTCGTACAAGAAGAAACGCCGACGCGCCCCTAAGGACGGCAAGGCGGTCTATAACCTCAGCGAGCTGTCTGTCGGCGAGTATGTCGTACACTCCATCCACGGTATCGGTATCTACCGAGGCATCCGCAAGATGGATGTGCAGGGCTTTTTGAAAGATTACATCATGATCGAGTACGCCAAGGGTGACAACCTTTATGTCCCCGTCACCCAGCTGGACTTGGTCGCCAAATACATCGGACCCAAAGAGAACAATCGCGTCAAGCTCAACCGCTTAGGCTCTAAGGAATGGGTCAACTCCAAGCGCAGGGTCAAGGCCGCCGCTAAAGAGATGGCAAAAGAGCTGATCGAGCTGTACTCTAAGCGTATGCAGGCTGAAGGTCACGCTTTTTCAACCGACAACGAGTGGCAGCACGACTTTGAAGCAGGCTTCCCGTATGAGGAGACCGATGATCAGCTGCGCTGCTGTGACGAGATCAAAAAGGACATGGAACGCGCCGTACCGATGGACAGACTGCTGTGCGGCGACGTCGGCTTCGGCAAGACCGAGGTAGCGCTGCGAGCGGCGTTCAAGTGCGTTTCCGACAGCATGCAGTGCGCCCTGCTCTGCCCCACCACCATCCTTGCGTGGCAGCATTACCAGACCGTTCTCAGCCGATTTGACGGCTATCCTATCCGCGTAGAGCTGCTCTCACGCTTTCGCTCCCCCGCTCAGCAGAAGGAGATCCTCGAAAAGCTCAAGCGCGGTGAGATCGACATGATCATCGGCACCCACCGTCTGGTGCAAAAGGACGTAGAGTTCCGCGATCTGGGACTGGTCATCATCGACGAAGAACAGCGCTTCGGCGTCGCGCAGAAAGAGCATTTCAAAGAAATGCGCAAAAACATCGACATCCTCACCCTCTCGGCGACCCCGATCCCGCGTACGCTCAATATGGCGATGAGCGGCATCCGCGATATGTCGGTCATCGAAGAAGCGCCCCTCGACCGTCATCCCGTCCAAACCTATGTGCTGGAGCACGACAGCGCCGTTATCCATGAAGCGATCCGCAGGGAGCTTAGGCGCGGCGGCCAGGTGTTCTATCTCTACAACAATGTCGAAGGGATCGAAGCCAAAGCGATCCGCATCAGCGAGGCGATCCCCGAGGCAAACGTTGCCGTCGGTCACGGCAAGATGAGTGAACAGGAGCTGTCCGATGTTTGGCGCAGAATGCTTAACCAAGAGGTCAACGTGCTGGTCTGCACGACCATCATCGAGACGGGCGTCGATCTGCCTAACGCCAACACCTTGATCATCGAGAACGCCGACCGCTTCGGCCTTTCACAGCTCCACCAGATCCGCGGGCGCGTGGGACGATCTCCGCGCCGCGCCTATGCCTACTTCACCTACAACGGCGCGAAGGTGCTGTCCGATATCTCTCAGAAGCGGCTGACCGCGATCCGCGAGTTCACCGAGTTCGGCTCCGGCTTCAAGATCGCCATGCGCGACCTCGAGCTGCGCGGAGCGGGCAATATCCTCGGCGCGGAACAGCACGGTCACATGGAGGACGTCGGCTACGATATGTATCTGAAGCTCCTCGGCGACGCCGTGCGCGAAGAAAAAGGCGAACAGCCCGCGGATATCGAGGAACACGATTGTCTGATCGACGTACAGGTGCAGGCGCATATCCCCGAGAGCTATATCGAAAGCCTGTCGAACCGTCTGGACGCCTACAGGCGGATCGCGGATATCCGCTCAAAGGAGGATGCGCGCGACGTGATCGACGAGCTGCTCGATCGCTACGGCGACGTACCGCCCTCGGTCATGGGGCTGGTGGATATCGCGCTGGTGCGCAACCGTGCCGCGGCGATGGGCGTCTATGAGATCCGTCAGAACGACAGCTCCCTCATGCTGTACCTCGACGACATCCGCCGCAAAGAGGTGCCCGAGCTGATCGGCAGGATGCCCGGCAGAGCGATGCTCTCAGCGGGCGGCAAGCCGTATATCGCCGTGCGTACGGGCAAGAGCGATAAACCGCTCGACATTCTGAAAACCTTATTCGTATAAAGTTCTCGGCTGTTGCAAATTCTATGTGACAGCCGATTATTTTTCTTTGTCAGAATAATAAATGCTAATAAACTGTTAATAATCGTTTTTTTCTTCTTTATATATAGACAAAAATCAAAAAATGTAGTATATTGTATTAGTTAAATCATATTATCATGTGGGATTATGCACTTTTTACGAAACATGATGATAACAAAGGATGGTAATTAAAAATGAAGAATTTTTCGAAAATCCTCTGTGTCGTTCTGGCGCTTGTCGTAGCGATCTCGGCGGCGTCCTGTGCTCTTTCTCCGCAGAGCGCTTATGAGAAGGATGACATCAAGCTCCCCATCGGCGTATACGTCTACTATATGTATAACGCTTACACCTCCGCACAGGGCTTTGCCCAGAAGAGCGATCTGTACGACGCCTCTACCGGCAAGTACGACGGCAAAAAGTCTTTCTTAAAGATGGAGATCACCGATGACGACGGCAACACCGCCGTAGCAGAGGATTGGATCAAGGATAAGGCGCAGGAGCGCACCAAGGAAGCAGTCGCGATCAATACCAAATTCAACCAGCTCGGCTGCACGATCGACCAGACGGAGCTCGACAACACCAAGACCTACTACAAGAACTACTGGGATCAGAGCTACGCCGCTCAGCTCGAGCCCTTCGGCATCAGCTTCGATTCCTTCTTTATGGCAGGCTATGAGATCCCCGTCAAAGAGTCCGAGGCGTTCAAGGCTGAGTACGGTACAGGCGGTCCTTCCGCTGTATCCGACGAGGAACTCACCAAGTACTTCACCGAGAACTACACTTCCTACAAGTATTTCTCCGCGAACCTCTTCACCAGCGAGACCGCTGAAACGACCGACGCAAGCGCTGAAACGACCGCCCAGTCCGTAGCGCTCCCCGAGGATCAGATCGCGGACTATATGAAGGATTTTCAGGATTACGCGAGCACTCTCTCCTCGGGCGGCTCCTTTGACGACGTCAAGAAGTCGTACATGGACAAGTATGCCGTAGAAGAGGAACCCGCTACCGAGAACGTTGAGATCATCCCCGACGATACCGAGGACGAGATCCTCAAGACGATCAAAGATATGAAGGACGGACAGGCGATGACCCTCGAGGTCGGTGAGGACGAGACCAGCAAGCAGCTGTATCTGATCTACAGAGAACCGATCGAGAACCAGGTCGCGAAGTATACCGATCCCGAACAGGAGAAGGATACCGTCCTCTCCTCCATGAAGCAGGAAGATTTCGAAAAGCTGTTGAAGGATCTGGTAGAAGAGCTGAACGTCACCCTCTCCTCCGCATGCAACAGCTACAATCCCTCTTTGTTTGAGAAAACTGCCAAAACCACCAAATAACGGAGTTGATCCCATATGAAGAAATCACTTAGATTTATCTCTCTTGTTATCGCAGCGATCTTTCTGATATGCGGCACCATGATGCTCGTATGCTACGCTGAGCCCGAAGGCGGCGCTGTCGCTCCGGCAGAAGGCAGCGGTGAGCAGACCGGCGGCGATCAGACCGGCGGCGATCAAACCGGCGGCGGTGTTGATACACAGACCGGCGGCGATCAGCAGACCGGTGGAGACCAAACCGGCGGCGGTGTCGACCAACAGACCGGCGGTGATCAGCAGACCGGCGGCGATCAGACCGGCGGTGACCAGAGCGGTTACAACACCGGCTACGACAATAGCTACGATAACAGTTATGACAACAGCTATTCGGGCAACAATCAGGTCTACGATTCGGATCCGATCTACTACGGAGACGCGTCCAACTACAGCTACAACATCAGCGATACGAACGACGCTCCCGCGGCGGCAGTATCCTCCAACACCCCGATGTACAACTCTTCGGGTATGAGCGCAGAAGACGCCGCCCCCAATCAATGGAGCGAGATCACTCTTGACGAAAAGACCGTCAAAACCGGCGTTTCAGACTTCTCGGCGATCAAATCCAACACAGAGACCACCGATAACGGTCAGTGGATCCTGTACCTGGGATACGCGCTGCTGGGACTTGCCGCGCTGGGCATCCTCTACTTTATCATCGCGACCATAGCCGCGAAGAAAGCGATGAAAAAGGCAGAGCGCATGGAACGCCGACGCGCCTCCTCTCCCCAGCGTTCCGCCGCCGCGAGAATGAACGAAAGAGATTACCGCGAAGAAAGCGCGGGTCAACGCCGCACCTCCCGCTACGCGGACGAATCCTCGGGCTACTCGCGCCGCTCTTCAAAGGCAGATACCGGCGAGGTCTATGTACCGCGCCGCGCTGCGAAGAAATCGAGATAAAACAGACATAACATAACAAAAGCACTTCTGAGGTTTTCTCAGAAGTGCTTCTTTTTTGTCTGACGCTCAGCTTATTGCCCTGTTTATTTGAACGCGATGATCGTATACTGACTTCCGCTTTCGTTCAGACTGATCCTCGCGCCGTCGGTCGCTGTTGCCTGCTCTGTCACGCTGACAGCGGTGGCGGTCAAGCTCATTCCCAAGCTAGCGCCGTGTCCGTAACAGCCGACCGCGCTGTTGATGACGGCAGTGCCGCCGCTGTAAGCGATCGGCGCCGCGCCGCGCTTGTAGATCATCACGAGCTTCGGCTGGAAGCCCAACGAGATCGAGCGGGTGCTTTCGCCGGAGCCGGAATACAGGCTGACGGTATAGGGCTGGGAGAGCTTTGCCTTTTCGTCGGCGGTCACGTGGATGTCGCCGTTCGCGATATGACCGCCGAGCTGTGTGTCGATGATAGCGTTATCGGATACGAAATCCGCGCGTTTCGGACGGTCGGTTTCCGCCCACGCGCTCAAGTGAAGATTCGGTGTATACTGACTGGTTGCCATGTTTCCTCCTTTACTGTGTATCGGTTCTCTCGTCGATATCCTGCCACGTACTGTCCTCGCTGTCGATCACCGAGAAGGTCCTGTCCAGCGCGTCCCACTGTGCCCACGTCAATGTGTTGAAGGTCAGCTGGAACTCAACGCTCGCGGGGATCAGCTTGCTGACCTCACGGCGTATCCACGCCTGCTGTGCCGGGGTATAATCGGTCGTCGCGGTAACGTTGAGCTTTCCGATCTGCGGAAACTCGCTGATGACATATTGAAGCCCCAGACTGTCCAACGCCTTTTTCAGCCCCGCTAGGGTGAAATCGCCGTTGCCGAGATTCATACGCAAGAGCAGCATTTCACGGCGGCTTTCTACGCTCTCGCCGGTTCGGTCGGGACCGAACAGCACTTCATACGCCCTCAGCCCCTCATCCTCTGCCGTTGTGATGAAACGCTCGCGAAAGATCCTATTCAGCTCGCCATAGAGCAGCTCCAGCTCCGCTGCATACGCTTTCAGCTCATCACACAGGGCGTCGGGATCACCGCCGTATACGCCGACGGGCAGGTGTCGGGAGAGCAGTTTTTCATAGATCCTCATCATTCCGCCCTCACCAGAATATTTCCTGCGAGTGCGTAACGCGACGGGGGCACCTCTCGGTCGGAGCCGTAGGTCTCGAGGAACTTGTAGCTTTCTACGCCTTCGATATGGTAGATGACCTCGCCGACCTCGCTCAGCCACAGATCTTTTCCTACGCCGAGCGCGTTGATGTAATCCGTCACGGCTGCTTGCACCTTTTCGGCGACGGTATCGAAATCATAGCCCTCGGCTGCGGTCAGGCGGATATACAGGTTGACTGACATCGCGGTCGCGCGGACAGCCCGTACATCGACGTTGACTTCGCGCTTCTCATCCAGCGCCGCCTGCACCTCTCGGAGCTTGTCGAGCGTAACGGAGGCGCCCTTTGCGCAGACATACACATCGACCGTCCCCGCGCCTCGGGCGGCTCCTACGACCGACGCGGTGTAGACGCCGTCCACCGACATCGCGACGGAGTGGTAGTAAGCGGCGTTCGCGCCGTTTGAAATATTGCGGAAGCTGTCGGCGATCCTCTCGCGCAGCTGCTCGTCGCTCTCATCATCCGTACCGCCGGAAAATCTCACGGTATTTCTGACGCTTTCGATCCCCATCACCGGCGTCACGATGACAGTGAGACGGTTGCCGATGATATTATACGCGCTGCCCGGATGTGCCGCTGTCACGTTGACGGTAACAGCCAAATCGCCGTCGTGAAGGATTGTATCGCTGTCGGCGACAAAGCGCAGCCCGTCTGCCGTGCTGACCACCGTGCCCGCGGGGATCAAAACATCGTCATGCTCCTCGGCGGGAGCGTAGAAGAGCGCTCTGCCCACAGCCTTTGTGCCGCCTTTGCGGGTCAGCCCGCGCTGGGCGGCGTGAGCGTCCAGATACTCGCCGACCGCCGTCGAGGGAAACATCTGCCGCAGGATGTAGTCGGCATACACTCGCTGAGTGTAGATCTCACCCGCAAGCACACGCATGCGCAGCATGACGTCCGATTCGTTTTGCGGCATAAATCCGCTTTCCTGTTCATATGTACTGAGCATTCGCTCTAAAATATCATTGTATGATTCCAGACAAATCCACCTCCGTCATTTGTATCGTATTCTGATAAGTCACCTTGATCAGCATCGTCTTTCTCCGCTGACTCCAGAGAAGCACTTCCACAACCGTATCAAAGATATCGGCACAGCTCTCTTTGACACGCAGGTCGAGTTTTTCTTTGAGCAGTTCGTCATCCGCGCTCAGCCCCGTATAATCGGTCCCGAGCTCCCTGTCATAGACGAAATCGCCCTTTTGGGTCAACGCGGAGATACGCACGCGCTGGACGGCTTCTTCGATGCCGGTGATGTACTCGTAGCTTCCCGAAGCCACCCGCGCGATGTCGCCGTGTGCGATCCTTACGTCCATCAGCCGACCTCCCTGCCGTTGATCAGCACCTTGCCGCTGTTTTTCAGCACGATGCTGGCGCCGCCGGCTGAGTAGAGCATCACTTCGCCGGGCTCGAGCGGTTCGGGCGGTGCGGCGATCACACCCAGACACACCGCGCCGCCCGCGCTGTCCATCACAACGGTGGATGCGCCCGACACGGGAACACAGGCGATCCCCGCGGGCGCGATCAGAGGCAGCGCGCCGTAGTCACGCATAGAGCTGACGGCAACGCTGCCGTTAGCCGATGAGCGGATCTCTCCTGTCGCGGCGTTGCTTGTCCCAAAGGGCTTTGCTGTCATATATTCATTGATCCACATCGCCTTTCCTCCTTTTCAATGTGACGTCCGTATACGCGCCGTCCGCGGTCATGCGATAGCGGACAGCGCTGATATACAGATCTTTATCTTCTTCCAACGCGCTGTCACGGATCAGAGCGCGGTTTCCCTCACAGCCGATCAGACAGGACGGACAGCGCAGCCGGACGGTGAACGCTTTCGCCTCGCTGTTCCTGAGCATCATATCGGCACAGCGCATCGGGCTTTCGTTCAGCGCGGCGTTCAGATATCTGACACGGCTGATCCCCCGACGGATCGCGTCACGGTTCTCGACCGGTACGGTATAGGAACCCGCGTTCGACGCCTTGACATAGACCGCAGACAGCTCCTCACAACGTTTTTTGACCACGCTCAGTGATGTATAACGCACATTCTCCCTGCCGAAGATCACCGTGCCGTCGCCGACCATCCCTTTCGGATACAGCACGCCGACCGAGCTGACGCGCGGCAAAGCGGAGTAGCAGGCGGCACAGAACTTTTTCAGCACACGCCAACAGGAAAAGCCCTTGAGGATCGCCTGTTCGCCGAAGTAGACCGCGTCGTCGTGCTCCCTCATAGTGATGCCGAAGGGAGCGACATACCGCTCATAGATGAATCGCATCGAGGGATGGTCATAGGCGCAGGGCATCGCTTCGTTGTCGAGCAGCAGCGCCGCGCGGCTTCGGGCGGAGATCTTCAGAAATCCGCCCTTTCCGCTCTCTTCATGCTCCTGCTCGTCGACGACGCCGACAAAGAGCTTTTTCCCGTCGTCATAGAGCGTGATCTCTATCAGCTCGCCGAGATCCCGGTACGGAAAAACCGCGTACAGCGAATCGGCAGGCACCCCCTCATCGATATTCACCGACAGCTCCAGCAGCGGCGGGGCTTTGATCGCCTTGCCGCTGACGTCACGCAACACACAGCTCAGCATAGCTTCACCCTCTCTCCCGCGCTCAGCTCGTCGATCAGCGCGATCTGCGGATTCAGCGCGACCAGCTTCTCGATCGGGACGGCGTAAGCGTCGGCGATATCCCACAGGCTGTCGCCCTCATCGGCGATATAGTCGTCCGGGGTCCCTAAGGTGTGCTGACGCGGACTTTTCGCTTGTATCAACACGAAGCGGTAGGACAGCACATTGACGACAGGCTTTGCGATCAGCGACAGCTCCTTGAGATAGGCGTAGATCGGTGTTCTGCCCGGCAGGATGAGCTTACCGCGCCGGCGGGAGAGCTGCAGGCGTTCGAGCGCCTTGTACTGCTCCATGCAATCCTCTCCGCAGAACTCCCCTTCGCCCGTGACACGACACAGCTCTCGGTACAGCGAATCGCTGTCCGCGTCACAGCAGGGCGAGAGGTACGTATGGATACGATCCTTTTCGTCGATGACCAGCTTCTCGGGGTTATGGCGCAGACTCAGTCCGCAAAAGCGCAGCGGCGCGTTTTTCATATCAGCCTGACCTCCTCTTCCTCCGTAAAGGCTTTGCCGTAACGGCGCGCGTCACGCTCCAGCTCCGCTGACAGACGTTCGCCGTCGGTATAGATCTCAGTTCCTGTCATTGTTTCATCCATCCTCTTCGACCCTCCGTTTCTCCATCGAATCCGCTTTGGCGGTGATGACCGTGACAACGTGATCGTTGCCGCTGACCTCCGTCTTTTGCGAGATCAGCCGACATTCCGAATAGCGATAGGATGTATCGTCGTCATCAACACCCAGTACAAAGGCTCTGTTATGCGGGAGCTGATCGTCAAACAGAGAAAGAAAGCGCAGGGTGATCTCATAGCTCTCCCCCTGCGGCACACGCTCGCAGGGCTCTGCGCTGAGGTATTCATACACGTCGTGATACCGTTTCTGCTCAACGGCATTCAGCGAGAGCAGTCCGAACAGCGGCGTTTCATCCGCGTACGCCGTGATCTGTGTCCCTCTGACAAGTTTTAGCTCATGCATCGCTCACACCTCCCGCCAAAAACCGCAGCGTGACATTGACGTCGCGGTACTCGGTACGCGAGGCAGTGTCGAAGCCGATCCCCGACAGCGATACCGATTCGATCTCCCTGTCGGGATCGCACGCCTCTACCGCGTCCATCAGCATCGCGCTCGCGCGCAAAAGTGACGCGCCGGAGCTGTTCTCGGGAGCATAGACCCTCAAGCAGAGCTTGACCTCCTCGATCCTAAAGCACTTATCTTTGCCGATGAACCGGCGGCTGACTCTCACCTCTTCGTCAGTGACGGCTACCGTATATTTTGTGACAGGGTTGGGGGTTTTATGTGCCGGGTAACCCGGGATGAATACAAAAGCCCGCATCGCGCCGTGCGCTTTGACACGACCGATCAGCCTGTCGATCCTGTTATCCACCGATGTCATCATAGTAGTCCTCCTTCCCCTTAGAAACGGGCATCAGTATCGCCCATACATAGATATCCTCGTCATGCGCCGCAAAGATCTCCGCCGTCACGACCGTGTAGCCTACTCCCCGACACCTGACATACATCCCGTCCTCAAGCGGCTTGTCTCCGGGACCGATATACAGCAGATAGCGGTTGTCAAAATAGCCCGCGGGGATATAGCGGTCGTTGATATACAGCCTGTGACGCCGCCGAAGCGGCTGGACAAAGGCCTTAGAGACCTCTGTCCTGTCGCCGCGTGAGATCTGAACGGTGTTGCCGAATTTCTTCAGCGCGCGGTCGAGATAGCCTGTCAGCTTCATATCCTCACGCTCCTGAAGGCGAAATCGCCGCTGATATCGACCAGATCGCTGATATTCTCGCGCTCGATAAGCCACAGCTTTTCTGCCGCTTCGCCGATTGCCTCGACGTTCATCTGCACGTCGCCGACCTTGAATGAACGCAGGTCGTCCAATCTGCCGAGCTGGCTGATACGGTAAAAAGCGTAGACCGCGCAGGCGTGCTCCAGACGGTGGAGATCGCTCTGCTCATACTCACCGACACGCGCTTCAAAGAATTCCTTGCAGTCCGCGATGATGGGCAGATAGCGCGATACATCCTTCATCTCAAAGCCCGACACCAGCCGAAATCGTTCGATGATCTCTTTGAGTTGCAAGTCGACGACCCCCTTAGTAGGTCATCTTCTTGGACGCGCCGTCGTAGATCTTCGCGAAGCCCGCGATACAGCTGATGGTCGCGCGCTCCAGCTGACGGTCGATCAGCTTGTCATAGTCGACCGCTACGTCGCCCGCCACGACCATCTCGAGGGCGCAGCTTTTATCCAGTCCGATGAGGTTGTTGCCGCTCAGAGCGGTGGTGTGGATGAGGTTCGCGCCCAGCGGCGTAATCATCTTGCCGCTGCCCTGGAAGTTCAGACCTGCGACAGCGTCCTTCATCTCACTCATGGTCAAGAGAGCGGTCATCGCGGAAGAGGACGCGAGCACGGTGTTCAGCTCAAAGGGAGTCAGCGCGCTCCACATCGCGATGAGGTCGGCATAGCTCAAGCTGCCGGAGGAAGCGGGGCTGACGCTGCCGCAGGGATTGCTGTTGCCGTCGCCGTTCAAGATCACATCGACCGCATCAGCCATCTGAGAACGCGCGATATACGCGCCGATCTGCTTTAGGGTGACGGTGAAGAGGTCGATGCGCTGGAAGCGGAGCGCCTCGTAGCTCGCAACCAACATTCTGCCGCGCTTGTGCAGCTGTACCAGATTATCGTTGGTCTTGATCTCGGTCGCGGGGATGAAAGCACCCTCCGCGACGCGCTTCATGGTCTTGTCGTCGTCGGTCATCGCCGAGGTGCAGGAACGGTAGTCCATGCCGTCGATCTGAGTGACGGTAGCGACAACGTCGCCCAAGAGGTTTGCCTCCTCCTTACCGGCGTTGACGGCGCGGCTGACGTACTCAGGGAACAGCGCCGCCGAGTTGGAGGTGGCAAAGAACTTTTCGATGGTATCGGAGCCCTTGCCCGACACCTTGATGTCAAAGCGCTTGAGCTGGCGGGAGAAGGCGTCCAGCCCCTCGAGCGCGGTGCCCTTGTAGTTCTCGCTGGGATCCATCTCCTCGAGGATCTCGGTCAGCGATCTGCCGCTCTGATACATGCCCTTTTCCAGATTGATGTTTTCGTAAATAGCCATAGTGTTACCTCCTATCAAAGAATGAAGCCGACAGTGGTGTCGTCGCTGTAGATGACCAGACGGTCGACGCCGCTCTCAGAGGCCTTGACGCCGGTTGCGGCGGCAGCAAGCTTATTATAGCCGACGTTGACGGTACCGTTCTTCTTGGCTTCCGTATAACCGTCGAGCTGTACGGCAGCGCAACCGCCCTTCGCGCTCAGACATACGCCGATAAAGGCATCGTTCGCGGAGCACTTCGCGACCTTGCCGGACGCGGACATCTTGACCAGATCGCCTGCCGCGACGGCGCCGGCGTATTCAAAGGTCAGTACGTTTTCTCTGTAGCCGTTAAAACTGATTTCCATGTGTTACCTCCGTTATATTCTGAATTCGGTATTGCCGACGGGATCATCGGCGGATTTCATGCCGAGCTGAGAGACCGGCTTGCGCTCTTTGGAGCTGAGCGCCTTCAACAGCGCCTGCGCTTCGGCGATACTGAGCTTCTTGATGATACAGTTCTCTACCGCGAAATCCAGCTTGACGCCGTGCTTGCGCAGAGCGGTTTTCAGCTCTTCACAGAGCGTCTCGCGGTACGCTTTCGCGTACTCGCTGTCGCTCTCAAGACTCTCGATATACTCTTTGAGTCTCAAGGCTTCACCCTTAGAGAGGGTGATCTCCTCCTCGCCCGACAGGGCTTTATAAATCTCGTTCATATCCTTCTCCTTATAACCTTTCATCACGCCCGCCGCACGCTGTGCGGGGATCGCGACAAAGCTGAACTCATACGCGTCCCGCGGCTCGGTCAGCTCGCCGTAGCACAGCGTGCCGTCGTACTCCCTGCCCTTCTGATGGGTGCAGGAGGACGAACGCATGTCGTTGCGGCAAACAGAGCACAGGGTGTGACCCATGCTGCAGCCGACGGAGACCTCCTTGACGATGCCTGCTTCGATCTGATCGATCAGCTCCGCGTTTCCTTCGGTGCGCGGGATATACGCCCTCGCTGTCAAGCGAAAAAGCTGGTCGCCCAGCGCGGTGACCGCGCCGTCGACGCTCTCGACCTTGCATGAGATGATACGCGCCTTTTGGTTCTTGGCGGTAGGATCATGGTCGATGATCCCCGTCTTGCCGACAAAGAGCTTCTCGAGCGCGAAAAGCGACTCTACCGTAAAGCGTTCATGGTCGCGGTCGAGGTCGTTGTCGCACAGCGCGACCGTGAAGAGATAGACCTCGTCTTCACCGAGCTCCCGGCGCGAATATTGATTGACGAGCGCCATTTCTTCGTCGATATCGGAGAAAGCGGCGCTTTTGATCACCTGTCCGTTTTTCATTCGTTCACCTCCAGATCCTGTTCAAGCTGCATGGCGCGCGCGTTGTTCAGACGCGCCTGTGCGAGCTGAGTTTCATCCTGTAAGCTGATGTTGCTCCAATCCACGCGCACATGGGGATTCAGCCGCACGCTGTCGAGATATGTCTGCGCGATCTTTTCGATCACGGGCGTTAACAGCGAGCGGTAATAGTCCAACTCCGAGGTCAGGATATCCGCCTGCTGGGAGGACATCCGCTCGGTCGAGGACCATGACAGCCCCAGCAAAAACGGCGGGATGGAGAGCTTTGATACGATCTGCTCCAGCACATGGCGGATCGGCACGTCACAGTCGATGATCTGATTATCCGCGCCGATCGCGCGGATGTTGACGTCGCCGACCGACACAAAGTCGCAGACGCGGTTTTTGTCGCGCATCGCGCGGCTCCACTCCTCGGCGATCTCCTTGACGCGCTGTTTCGCGTTCACCGTGCCCGAGCCGGAGGGCGGGTTGTAGGTGACGGCAAAGCGCACGTTTCCCGAGCGCTCAAAGTTCTGTCCCACACAGCGAAAGATCTTCATCAACAGGTCGCTGACAAACGGCAGCCCTTTCAAGATCGAAGTGCCGCGCAGGGAGCCGGGATCGGGGTTCAAGAGCGTCACACAGACGAGGTCGGGACGGTCAAGCTCCCGATTCGGAATATCCGCCGTACAGATACGCACGTCGACGGGCGTGTCGCCGTATCTGAGGGTGATCGCGTCACACGGCGCGTTGTACAGCGCGGCGATACCGCCGTCCTCATAGGTCACGATCTCACCCACCGCCATGCCGCAGGTCAAAAGCTCTTCAAAGTAGGCGCTGATAAAATGATTCAGCCCCACCCCCGTGCCGCCGACGTTGACGCGGCTGATGAACTCGTCCAAAGCGAGCTGGGCTCCTTCGTCCACACACTCGACGCGGAACTCACCGAGCAGGCGCACGAGCTTCATCAAAGCGGCGTCGATCACCGGCACATTTTCCCTCAGCCGGCGGTACAGCCGCAGCTCACAGGGAGCAAAAGAGGTGTTGATCGGAGGGATCAGTCCCCTGTCAGCCGCGGTACAGGTCTGTACGGCGGGAGCTTGGGAACGTTTTCGTGTTGAAAATAGTTTCACATTGACCTCCTGTTGTGTCATCGTTCGATAAAGGCAAAGTCGAGGTCGCTCTCATTCGCCTTTATATAACTGACAAAATAACGTATGTCATCCATCGCGTGGTCGTCGCGCTTGATCACCGTGTCCATCGGCTTGTTCTCGTCCCAGCGATAGAGCGAGAACTCGCGGATCGCGTCGACACAGGTGTCGCAGATGACGACCTCTTTCTCGGATAGCGCGCCGCTCGTCTTTCGTATGCCGTCGATCACGTTATTGTCCGCCCTTACGACGGGATAACGCCCGTGCCGCTCTATCACCTCGATAAAGCTCGCGGCAGACGGGTCGACGATCACGGCGGAAGGGATGATCACTCCCAATAATTCTTCTAAAGAACAATAATGCTCTTCGTCCGTCTTGGAGCTGCCTTCCTTACGCGCGTCATAATAACTCTCGCGCAGGCGGTACCACGTACCGCCCTGTCTGCCCCACAGACCCATCGACGTCGGATTGACTGTGCCGTAATCGCAGGAGACACAGTACTCCTCCATGTCGCCGTCGGGGGGCGGGATGAACATACCGCTGTCGCCCATAAAGGGGTAGACAGCGCCCGAGACGCTGACCCACTCTCCCTCGACAAAGCGGCGGTAGAACGCGCCTGTGTACAGACTCTCGTACCGCTTGAGCATTTTCTCGCTGAGAGAGGGGTTGTCCCGCATACGAAAGTGGATGTACAAAGCGTTTTTCTTCTCTTTGTTTTTGATCCACTCCCTGTAAAACCAGTGTGAGGGGTACTCGGGGTTACAGTTGAAGAAGAATCGCGAACCGCTGACTGAGCATCGCGCGAGCGCCTGCTCTACAAAAGAGCGCGGCATCAGCGCGACCTCGTCGAACAACACGCCCGACAGGGTGACACCCTGGATCAGCGAGGCAGATCCCTCGTCTTTTCCCGAGAACAGAAAGAAGGTGTTCTCATGATCGTGAAAGCGGATGGTCAGACGGCTTTGGCTGACGTTTTCACGAACGTCGAATCCCAGCTCCTTGAGACAAGGCAAGAGAGGCATTATCACGTTGCGCCTGAGCGCCGTGATCGTCTTGCCGCAGAAGCCGAGGATCGCTCCGTGAAAGCTCAGACTCGCCCAGGTGACGAAGGACAGCGATAGCGCGAAGGTCTTTCCCGAGCGCACCGCGCCGTCACAGATGACGGCGTCGTACTGCTCCGACCCGCTCCCCTGCGACCACCAGAACATCGCCTTGAGCTGATTTTCCGACAGCGGTTTAAAGCCCATCTTGATCCATCCTGTTCCTGTCGCCGAGCGCACGGGCAGACATACGGATCGCGTCCAGCAGTCCGTTGCCCTCGCCCTCTGTCGTCTGCGTCCCCGAGATCTGTGACAAAGCGCCGATCGCCTTGATCCTGTCACAGAACTTGACCTCGATGCCCTTGTCGGTTTTCTTGATCTCGGAAACGTTCGTCAGATCGAGCGCTGACAGCTCCCTGTCGCTCAGATCCTCCCGATAGATCAGCGTCAGAGCGTCGCTCACACCGCCGTAGGCAAGCCTGTATAAGCCGCAGACCGCGGCGTTCTCGTATATCGAGCGCATATTGCTGCACAGGCGGCGGATCTCGCTGACGATCTCTTCCTCGCTCGCAAGCTCAGCCCACGATTTTTCGGGGTGCTTATAGCCTGCTTCACGCGCGGCTCTGATCGGGTCGGCATAGACCGTCATCAGACGACAGAACTCTTTTTCTTTCGGTTTCATGATCTCACGTTCCTTTCTCACACGGTTTCACCCATAGCCGTATAAAGAAAAAAGTTGCATAAAACTATGCAACTTCGTAAAAAATATAAAAAAATTTGATTTCTGAATGGAATGATTCTATGTTCACCTCGTCATATGAGAATAATCGCGCAAAACTCGCGCGGCTGCTGCGATCGGACGAATGCTTTGACATCATCGAGCGCAACATCGTCATCGCCGGCAAGAAGGCGGTCATCTTCTACATCAACGGGCTGATCAAGGACGATATCATGGAGAAGCTGATGGAGTTTTTCTACAGCAACACCCTCCCCGAGTACCTCAGCTCCGCCGAAGAATTCTGCCGCCACTGTGTGCCGTATGTCGAGATCAGCGTCGTCAGCGACGAGGACGTCGTCGTCAAGAATGTGCTCAGCGGGATCCCCTGTCTGATGGCGGAGGGCTTTACGGCGGCGATCGCCTTTGACATGCGCACCTACCCCCAGCGCAGCGCCTCGGAGCCCGAGGATGACAAGGTGCTGCGCGGCAGCAAGGACGGCTTTGTCGAGACTGTCATCTTCAACTCCGCGCTCATCCGCAGGCGTATCCGCTCCGGGCACTTCATCACCAAGGCGATGACCGTGGGCAGAGAATCGAAGAGCGACGTCATCATCTGCTACATGGACAACAAGGTCGACCACAAGCTCCTGCACAATATCACCGACCGTATCAAAAACCTCGACATCGAGAATCTGAGCATGAACCAGCAAAGCCTGATCGAGGCGCTGTATCAGAAAAAGTGGCTCAATCCCTTTCCGAAGGTCAAGTACACCGAACGCCCCGACGTCGCGGCAGCGGTATGTCTGAAGGGCAACATCGTCATCCTCGTAGACAACTCTCCCTCCGCTCTCTTGATCCCGACCTCGATCTTTGATGTGCTTGAGGAAGCGGACGACTACTACTTTCCGCCCATCACGGGCACCTATATCCGTATCACGCGCTATCTGATCACCATCGCCTCCGTCCTGCTCACGCCGCTGTGGCTGCTCTGTCTGCAAAACCCCGAGCATGTCCCCGAGGTGTTCCGATTTGTCTTGAACGTTGAGCCGACCAGCCTGCCGATCTTCTGGCAGCTCATCATCATGGAGCTGTGCATCGACGGACTGCGGCTTGCCGCTCTGCATACGCCCAGCTCGCTGACCTCGGCGATCGGTATCATCGGCGCGATCGCGTTCAGCCAGTTTGCCGTGAACGCGGGATGGTTCACCACCGCCTCGACCCTGTACGTCGCCTTTGTCACGATCGCCAACTACAGCCAGCCCAACTACGAGCTGGGCTACTCGCTGAAATACGCGCGCTTCATCCTCTTGACCGCCACCTATCTGGGCAATCTGATCGGCTTCATCCTCGGGATCGTCGCGCTGATCGCCCTGCTCGCCGGCAACAAGACCATCAGCGGCAAAAGCTACCTCTACCCTCTTATTCCCTTCAAGCCGCAGGAGCTGAAGAAAAAACTGACCCGCACCCGCATGAAGCAAAGCGGATGATCGCGCACCACGCAAAAACAGGAGCCTTCGCAGACTCCTGTTTTTTGTTATACTAATCCTGCTTTGCTTCGGATATGACCTCTGCGGATATTTCATCCTCATTTTGCCGAGGAGCATCGTCGGGCTCGGCAGGAAGCTTCCCTGCTTTTGCCGCGCGTGCTTTACTCTTCCTTTCCAGCCACGGAACAAAGCGTTCATCGTAGATGAAGGTTAGGATTGCCGCGACGGGGATCGCCAGCAGAATGCCGATAATACCGAACAGATTGCCGCCGACCGTGATCGCGACCAACGTCCAGACAGGCGCCAGACCGATGGAGCTGGAGAACAGTCGGGGCTTGATCACATAGGCGTCCAAGATCTGGATGCCGACGGTGAAGATCAAGAACCATAACGCATAAGAGGGCTTGACCAGTACGAGCACCAGCGCGCCGATTGCGCCGCCGATGATCGGACCGAAAGTCGGGATCAGGTTCGCGATGCCGACGACAAAAGAGACCAGCGGCACATAAGGCATGCCGAGGATCAGCATGAAGATCGCGTTGGAAATACCGATTATCAGCGCGTCGATGATATTGCAGCCGATATATTGGGTGAAGATATCGTGGCAGCGGTTCCAGAAGCGCGTGTTGCTCTCATACTGCTTGGGGGTAAAAATCGCCTTGCGCAGTCTGCGCAGTCCGGAGACCAGGTACTTTTTGCTGAACAGGATGTATACGGCGAGAATCACGCCGATCAGGATATTCAACAGAACAGAGCCGATATCCTTGGTGGCGCTGAGGATGGACGACAGATTCTGAGACAGGTTCTTGACAAAATCATCGAGCCAGTTCGTGACGGATGCCTCGATCGCGGAGAGATCGATATGCAGACCGAAGCCGAGGGAGTTGATCTGATCGACCGCATTTTCTATGGTGGCATAGTAGGTATCGGCGTTGTCCATCAGCATGGAGATACTGCTGATGAGGCTGGGAATCAGCGTGCCGATAAAAACGATCAGCAGTGCCAGCACCAATATCAGCGCAATCACCGCCGAGAGAGTACGGCGCAGATTCTCTTTTTTTATCTTAACAAAAATTTTGGTTTCAAAGAACTTGGCGAAGGGATCGATGATGTAGGCAAGCACCAGACCGATGATGATCGGCGCCAACACCCTTGCAGCGCCCTCGAAGAAGCCGGAGATTGAGTCGCTGTTTGCAAAAACGATAAAGAAGATCGCCACCACGCACAGGATGCCGGCCGCGAGTGCAGTAAGCGCGTAGATCACCTTTCTGTTTTTGACCAACTTATCGATTTTCTTCATCTGACCATCTCCTGTTAAAATCTATAGAATAAACGTATCACACTTTTCACAAGAAATCAATACCTGTCCCGCGTTTTTTGCGGCATTTCCGATATCAATTGTATGAAACAAATTCCTCATTGAAACCTCTGCACAACACATATTTTATACTAAGCAGCAAAAAAAAGAGCCTGTAAGCAACAAGCTCTCTGTCATCAAGTCATCAGCAGTCCCACGGTGACAACGCTGACGATCAGCGCCGTGAGATCCGCCAACAGCGCCGAGAAAAGCGTATGACGGATCTTTTTGATCCCTGCCGCGCCGTAGTACATCGTCACGGCGTAGAAGGTGGTCTCGGTCGAGCCTGCAACCACCGCCGCGCACCGTCCCGCGAAGCTGTCCGCGCCGCTGTTCTCGAGGATACCGGTAAAGATCGCCGTCGCTCCCGAACCCGACACGGGACGCAAAAGTCCCATCGGCACCAGCTCCGCAGGGAAGCCGACCGTATCGGCAAGCGGTCGGATCAGGTCGGCAATAAAGTCCAGAAGCCCCGAAGCGCGGAGCGTTCCGACCGCCACCAAAAGCGCGATCATCGTCGGCGCGATAAACCTCAACGTGCCGATCCCCTCCTTGACCCCCTCGACAAAGCTGTCGAAGATGTTCACACGGCGAAACAGCCCGTAGGCGCAAAGCGCGGTCACGATGATCGGTATGACAGCTTCCATACATGTCTCCGCATCAGAAGTTTGGACGACAACAGCGCAAGCGACAACGCCGTGACCGAGGTGATCCACACGCACAAGAGGATGTCAAAGGGGCTCTGTGCGCCGTAGCTCTTTCTCAGCGCCGCGACCGTCGTCGGGATCAGCTGGATCGACGCGGTGTTCATCAGCACAAAGGTCACCATGCTGTCGGTCGCGGTGTCAGAGGGACTGTGCTTTTTCAGCTCACGCATCGCGCTGATCCCCAAGGGAGTAGCGGCGTTGCCCAGCCCCAAAAGGTTCGCGCTGATGTTCATCGAGATATAGCGAAAAGCGTCGGAATCGGGGTCGACGTCGGGGTACAGCCGTCTGAGGATCGGTGCAAAGAATCGCGAGAGCTGCTCGATCAGCCCGCAGTCCTTCGCGATCCGCATGAATCCCGACCACATACACAGCATCCCGCTGATCGTGATCAACAGCTGTACCGCGTCGCCCGCAGAGCTTAAGATCCCCTCGCTGAGCGCCGGAAGCGTGCCGGTAATCGCGGCAAACAGGAACGATACCGCGATCATGCCGCCGAAAATATAAGCCACAACCTCACCTCAATATTTGACAAAATTTTTATATTTCTTCCATAGTATTGACAAATTTACCTTATTTTGGTAAACTTACTACATCAATCGACAGAAAGGGCGAAATCCATGAAACCTGCAGGCTTCCTCTGCAAAGTAGATAAGCTGGGGCGTATCGTCATCCCAAAGCCCCTGCGCAGCAAATATAACCTCAACACCGACGATACGATCGAGCTGTTCACCGAGCCGGACGCCATCGTGATGAAGAAGTACGCGATGACCTGTATCTTCTGCGGCAGCGACGACGAGCTTGTCGAGTATATGGGCAAGGCGGTCTGTGCCGACTGTCTGAAAAAGCTCGGCGAATCCAACTAATTCATATGTAAAACCGAATCCAAATATACCATCAGGAGGTCAAGATGAAAAGAGAAGATTACATCTCGTGGGACGAATACTTTATGGGCGTCGCGATCTTAGCGGCTAAGCGTTCGAAGGATCCCAACACCCAGGTAGGCGCCTGCATCGTCAACAAAAGCAAACGTATCCTCAGCACCGGCTACAACGGCTTCCCCTACGGATGTTCCGACGACACCTTTCCGTGGGAGCGCGAGGGCGAGGATACCAAGTACCGCTACGTCGTCCACGCGGAGCTCAACGCCATCCTCAACGCGCACGGTAAGTCGCTCGAGGGCGCAAGACTCTATGTCGACCTCTTCCCCTGCAACGAGTGCGCCAAGGCGATCATCCAGAGCGGCATCGGCGAGGTCGTCTACCTCTATGACAAGTATGCCGACACCCCCGACACCATCGCGTCGAAGAAGATGCTGGATTCCGCAGGCGTGCGCACGACGCAGCTGAACCTCCATCGCGACACCATCACCATCGACTTCAACAAGAACAAGTGAGCAACATGATGTTGCATCCCTTCTGCCTTTTGAAGACCCTAAACCATAGTCCTCATCGTGAGCTCCATACCCGCTGATGGGGCAGCAGCGTCAACCCATTCGGTTGAGATCGCCACGGGCTAAATGCCTCGCAATGACTCTTATCATAAAGGGCTTCAACGGCAGGATCTTCATCCGAAGCGCAAACAGCCACCCATGCTCTCATGGGTGGCTGTTATTCTATGGGGATTATTCGATTTCCGCTTCGTAGTCCTCTTTCGTCATGCGGTGGTAGCTGATATGCCCGAACTCGGTCTCGAACAGGTAGACAAAGCCGTCGGGCTGACCGTCCGCGAAATACAGCACATGGTCAAAGCCCTCTCCCTCGACCGTCCTACAGACAACATCCTCGGAACACCTCCGGAAGATCGCTTCGATCTCCTCGACGGTATGCGCTGTGTGATCCTTTACGGCGTCGATCAGCTCGCGCAGGAAAGGACTTTCCGGAACCTTTTCATGCACATATTTCACACCTTTTTGGGGGATGGTCAGGCAGTACTGACCGTCGTAGACGCTGACGGAAGCTCTGCCCAGCGTCGGCTCGGCAAAATCGCAGAACGCCTGTAACGCGCCATCTGTCTCGGCTTCACCGACCCCCAGCAGCCGCATGAGCGACGCGGGCGGATAGTTCAGCGAAGCGGCGTTGGCTGTGTAGCCGATCTTCATTTGACTCTCCTTGAGGACATAAAGGATGTTCTCATACAAGGCTTCGAGGTTCATCCGATCCATTCCTTATTCTTGCCCGACGTGGGAATCCCCTTGTCGGAAATAATGTTTTGATTTAGGTTGAGATTGCCACGGGCTAATACTAATCCTTGATAAAAAGATTTAATCAGATATTAGTGATATATTTCGGATAGCGCGACGGGAGACGCAGACAGGCTTGAGGTGTTGTCCAAATCTT
>CADAUE010000004.1 GCA_902790985.1 uncultured Ruminococcus sp. | reverse complement strand
TCTCCCTTATTGTTGTCTCAGCAACTACAATTTTGGAGCTTCCTATGCTCTTTTTCAATATTTACTTTTGACTATCCCACATTTTTCCGTGATGAGGGACAAAAAAACAGCGCCTCATCACGGGGCGCTGTTGCTATATCAATAGGATCAGTCGGACGGACGCTGTACCTTGATCGAGATCTTGTCGCCTTCCTTGTGGTTGGCAAGGACGTCGTAGATATCCTGGAAGGAGGTGATCGTCGTGCCGTCGAGCTCGGTGATGATATCGCCGGCTTTGATCTTGGTGCCCGCAAGGGGACCGCTTTCGTCGATCGCGTTGATGATAACGCCCGAGGGGGCGTCGGAATACTCGTTGCCGGTCTCTGTGCCGGTGATGCCGATGCGGCAGCGGCCTTTGACGTAGCCGTAGCGCATGAGGTCGCCGACGATCTCCTCGACGGTGGCGGAGGGGATAGAGAAGCTCATGTTCTCATAGTAGTTCGCGACGGTCTTGACGGTGGTGATGCCGATGACTTGACCGTAGATGTTGCACAGAGGACCGCCGGAGTTGCCGGGGCTGATCGCGGCGTCGCTCTGGATATAGCGGACGTACTTGTTGATGGAAAGCTCTCTGTCGACTGCCGAGACGATGCCTCTGGTCAGCGAGTTCTGGAATTTCTGACCGCCGGGAGAGCCGATCGCGATGACGTCGTCGCCGACGTTGACCAAAGCGCTGTCGCCGAAGGTGACGGCTTTGAGGTCCTTCGCGTCGATCTTGAGCACCGCGAGGTCTGTCCATGTATCGTATCCGACGATCTTCGCCGGATACTCGTCGTTGTTGTTGAACACGATGTTGATCGCGTACATGCGGCTGTTGCTGATGACATGAGCGTTGGTGACGATGTAGCCGTCGGCGGAGATGACCGTACCGGTGCCCTGCGCTACGATATCGCTCTCGCTGTCGGTGATCTTGTCCTTGTAGCACACAACGGTCACGACGCTGTCGGAGACCGCGTTGTACGCGCTGTGGGTATCGTATTTATCGTCATCCTTGTCCTTGGGGAGGGGCTCGAGGGTGATGTTCTTCGCCTTCTCGTCCGGCTCGCCGACGGACGCTTCGTTATCGTCGTCACGCTTCAGGGTGTCGCCGTTGTCCGCTTTGAGGGTGATCTCATCCGCAACCTCGGTGTAGTTTTTGTAGTTGCCGATGATATCGAACGGCGAGATCTCATAGTCTCCGTTATTGCCGTCGTTATCGGAAAAACTGCCGTTGGATCTTGCGGAATTGGAGCGGTTATTGCTCGTCGCAATGTACACGGCAAAGCCGACGATCATCATCAGCAGCAGGGCGCACAGGATGATGATGAACACCTTGGTGCCCGTCGGTGTGGGCGGCTTTTGGGGCTGTGGCGCGGGTTGGGGAGCAGTCTGATTGTAGCTCTGCGCATAGGGGTTCGGCGACAGCGGGATGTTCGGTTGCGTCTGTTGCTGTTGATAGGGCTGACCGTTCTGTACAGGCTGTCCCTGCTGCGGAACAGGCGGTTGGGGGTAGACCGGACGGATCGCCTGCGGCGGAATGTTTTGAGGATAAGCGGGGTTCTGTACGGGAGGGTACTGCTGAACCGGCTGCTGTATCGGTTGCTGCGGGATGGGCTGCTGTACAGGCTGTTGGACAGGCTGCTGCGGATAGGGTGCGTAGTAGGGCTGCTGAGGGGGATTCGGATACGCTCCTGCCTGCGGCGCCTGATACATAGGCTGTGTCGGGATGTTCTGCGGGGCGACAGGCTGTGCGCTCGTCTCGGGAGCCTGCGGCTCTAAGGATTCGTACTCGTCCTCGGGACGGTACTGCTTATCGGGGGTGAAATCTTCCATGTTGATTCCTATACCTTTCCGCCCACGAGAGGTAAGAGGTGCGTCATACCGTGGGCAGATACGGCGCATCGTATCAAATCAGCCGACAGGAACGTTATTCTTCCGTTTCACTGTTGGCGGTGGTGTTGATATATTGGGTGTTCTTTTGTTGTTTGCCGTTCGCTGCGGAGCGGTTCTCGGCACGCGGCAGACGGATGGTGAAGGTCGTCAGCTCATTGACACGCGACTCGACAAAGATATCGCCGCCGTGCAGACGCATGATGGTCTTGGCGATGAACAAACCCAGACCCATGCCCTTTTTGTCGATACTGCGGCTCTTGTCGGTCTTGTAGAAGCGATCGAAGATGAAGCGGATATCCTCGGGAGGAATGCCGGGACCGGTGTTGGAGATGCTCACCGAGGTGTCATAGCGCGTTTCCTCGACGCCGAAGTGGATGGTACCGCCCTCATTGGTGAACTTGACCGCGTTCTCGATCAGGTTGTAGATGACCTGATACATAAGGTCGGGGTCGGCGAACACCGTGATACTCTTGAAGTCCTCGAGCCCCGTGATATGGAGCTTTTTCTCGACGATCTTCTGCTCGTAGCTCGCGAGGATCGTGATGAGCATCGAGAAAAGGTCGAACTTCTGGGGCGATACGCGCAGCTCGCCGCGGTCGATACGCGAGAGGCTGAGCATGGAGGTGACAAGCCGCGACAGGCGCTTGACCTCGTTGCTGACAATCTTCATATAGTGCGGCTGACGCTCGGGCGGGATGGTGCCGTCGAGCATACCGTCGATGAAGCCCGCGATCGTGGTCATCGGGGTTTTCAGCTCGTGGCTGACGTTGGAGATAAAGGTGCGGCGCATCCCCTCGCTGGAAGACAGGCTGTCCGCCATGTAGTTGAAGGCGTTGGCTAGCTCGCCGATCTCGTCATCGGAGCGTACCTCGACGCGCGCGGAAAAGTCGCCGACAGCGAATTTCTTTGCCGCGGAGGACATCTGTCTGAGGGGCTTAGCCATGCTGTAGGACATCGTCGCGACAAAGATGATGACGATGACCAGCATGATCGCCGCTGCGGTCAGAAAGACCTGCAAGAAGGTAACGGGCAGCCCCGAGATGAAGGTCGCGGGGGTGGAGATGTAGCAGAAGGCGATGATGCCCTCACCGTCGCCGGTCTCGCCGGTGATCGGCAGCCCCGCGGTGTACATGCCCGTGGGGTAATAGCCGTCCAGCGTGCCCGATTCAAAGAACTCGCCGCGCGCGGTCTGACCCATCACATAGGAGGGCAGGTTGCGCCGCTCGTGGATACAGCCCTCATCCTCGGTGCAGTACAGGCACTGTCCCCGGTTGTCGACGATGAAGATATCCGCGTCGATGATCTCGGAGATACTGCCGATGGTCTGACCCATCAGCCCGTTGTCGTTGAGCACCAGCGTATGGGACGCGGGAAAGTAGGTGGAGGAGTTCTCGATCACGCTGACGATCTGGCTCGCGTTGGTGACGAGGCTTTCTTTCTTTTCCGATTCCCAGGAGCGGTTGACGAAGATGAACATCGTCACGCTCAGCGCGATGAAGCTGGTCAGCAGGATGGTGATACCGAATATGAAGTATTTTTTGAACAGGGAACGCCGTACGCGAAAGTACGGGACTTTTCCCGAAGCCGGTTTCTTAGCCCTTTGTTTCAAACTTGTATCCTACTCCCCAGACGGTGCGCAGTTCCCACTTGTCGGAAACGCCGTCGATTTTCTCTCTGATACGCTTGACATGTACATCTACGGTACGGCTGTCGCCGTAATATTCGAAGCCCCATACCTGATCGAGCAGCTGGTCGCGCGTAAAGACCTTGTTGGGGTTGGAGGCGAGGTGATAGAGCAGCTCGAGCTCCTTGGGAGGTGTGTCGATCTGTTTGCCGTCGACGATCAGCTCATAGTTGGTCAGGTTGATGACGAGCTTGTCCCAGCGGACCTCCTTGACGGCTTCCTCGTCGGAGCTGTCGGTACGGCGGAGCACCGCGCGGATACGCGCGACGACCTCCTTTGCCTCAAAGGGCTTGACCACATAGTCGTCCGCGCCCAGCTCCAGTCCGAGGATCTTGTCAAAGACCTCTCCCTTGGCGGTGAGCATGATGATGGGGCAGTCGGAGGTCTTGCGGATCTCTCGGCATACCTGCCAGCCGTCCATCTTGGGCAGCATGATGTCGAGCAGGATCAGATTGGGCTGTTCGTGCTCAAACATCGTGACCGCCTGTTCGCCGTCGTTGGCGATGACGGTGGAGTAGCCCTCTTTCTCGATATAAAGACGCAAAAGCTCACAGATGTTCCGGTCGTCGTCTACGATCATGATTTTTCGGTTATTCATAAGATCACCTCTGATATGGTTTCTGTTTATTACATTATAATACACTTTTTTCGCAAAAAGTTAACTTTTTATAAACTTATAGTTCAAAAGGCCGCTTTCGCAGCCTTTGAATGATCATTTGCAGAGCAGGTTGTAGACCTCGAGGAAGGTCTTGATCACATAATCCGCCTCTTCGTCCGTCATCACCGAGTTCATCGGCAGGGTCAGCTGGTTCTTGTGCATGTTGAAGGCGTAGGGGTAGTCGACGATATCGAAGCCCTTCTGCTTATAGGCGGTCATCATCGGCAGGGGTTTGAAGTGGACGTTGCAGGTGACGCCGCGTTTTTTCATCTCGTCATAGAAGCGGTTGCGGAACGCCGCGTCCTTGCCGACAAAGCGGACAAAGTACAGGTGACCGCTGGAGCGGTGATCGACGCCGCGGTGGTCGAGAACCTGGATATCCAGCCCCTCGAAGGCTTTGTTGTAACGTGTGATGAGCTGATGGCGGCGGTTGAGCATCTGATCGTAGCGTCGCAGCTGTGCCAGACCGATCGCCGCGAGGACATCGGGCATGTTGCACTTATACTGGGTGTCGACGACGTCGTACTCCCATGAGGTGCCCTTGTCCTTGGTGAACGCGTCCTTGGTCTGACCGTGCAGGGTCATCAGCATATAACGCTTGTACAGGTTGTTGCTGTCAACGCCGGGGATCTCGCGCCAAGTCGCTGCGCCGCCCTCGGCGGTGGTCATGTTCTTGACCGCGTGGAAGCTGAAGGCGGTGAAGTCGGCGATCGAGCCGCACATCTTGTCGTGCCATCTCGCGCCGAAGGCGTGGGCGGCGTCGGCTAAGACGATGACGCGTCCGAGCGCCAGCTGAACGGGATTGTCGGAGGGTTTGAATTCGGAACGGTGCTTTTCGACGATCTCAAAGATACGGTCGTAGTCGCACACAACGCCCGCGAGGTCCACCGGGATGATAACCTTGGTCTTGGGGGTGATGGCGGCGTCGACCTTGTCGTAGTCCATTTCATAGGAATTCGGCTTGCAGTCGATCATCACAGGCGTCGCGCCGACGTGGTAGATGACCGAACAGGAGGCGGTGTAGGTATAGCAGGGTACGATGACCTCGTCGCCCGGACCTACGCCCAAAAGCCGAAGGGTCATTTCGGCGCATGCTGTCTGGCTCGACAGACATACCGCCTTCTTGGTACCGCTGTACTTTGCGATCTCCTGCTCAAAGAGCTTGGTCTTGGGACCGGTGGTGATCCATCCGGAGCGCAGGGTATCGACGACCTCCGCGATCTCGTCTTCGCCGATATCGGGAGGGGAAAAGGGTATATTCATCATAAGACATTTCTCCTGTATGAAGCAAAACAATGTTCGCCCTATTTATACAGAATATATTATACACCCTAATGATGCGAATGTAAAGGAAAATTAGGAAATAGGAATCAATAGAAATGAGAAATGAGGAATGAGGTATGAAGGGAAGCACTTCGTGTTTTGGATTCCTATAGATATCAATAAAGCGTTTCGATTCCTTATATCAATCAGATGCGGACAGTTCCTCAAATTCCTAACTCCTCATTCCTAATTCTTTCAACATCGCGTATTTATGCTTCGTTGCTTCTCCGCCTCTGAGGTGACGTTCCTCTTTATTGACGTCCAGTACTGCCCGCACCTCTTTGTACAGACCGGCGTTCAGCCGCGGCAGCACGGAGGTCAGATCCTTATGTACCGTGCTTTTGCTGATCCCGAATACCGCCGCGGTATCGCGCACGGTGCTTTTGTGCTCTATGATATATTCGCCCAAGGTGACGGCGCGTTCTTCAAGATTTCCTTTCATGGAAAACCTCCCCGAAGTTATTGGTACATGTATATGGGAGAGGTTAGGGGATTATGACGCCTAAGCGAAGCGTTGCGAAAGGCATTGACAGATAATGAAAAGAGTACTATAATCATAATGATTAAGTATGTAAGTTCAGAGCCGCGATCTATCCTGTCGATCGGGATGGAAATAAGACGGTACAAGGGATAGATGATATGAAAAAATTCAATTACAGAAAAGGTCTGTTGATGCTGGCGGATATCGCGCTGATCGTGATCGTCGGCCTGGTGACCAACGCCGTGCTGGCATGGTACAGCGTCCTAAAACATGATAATTCTTATGCCGCTGCCGTAACGCCGATCCGTATCATGGGGATCATCGGCATGAGCGCGTTGTTCTGTTTCTTCTGGCTTTTCCTCTTCGGTGCATACAACAAGGCGTGGAAGGATCTGAAGGCGTCGGATCTGGTACTGTGCGGCATCGCGGTGGCCTTGGGACAGGCGATGGCTTATGTGTTCGCCTACTATATGGGGCACGCTGTCACGGTCCAGTACATCGTGGCGAATACCGTGCTCAGCATCGTGTCGATCGTTTTGTTCCGCGTGATCTTTCGGGCGGTCGTCCTCAATCTGATACGCACCGGCGCACAGTCGAAGGATGATCGTCAGCGCACGCTGATCGTCGGCGCGGGCAACGCCGCGCGTATGATCCTGCAGGAGATCCAGTTCGCGCAGAACGATCCGAACAACCCATCCAACTCCATCCTGCCGGTGTGTCTGGTGGATGACGATATGACAAAGTACCGCACGAAGGTGATGGGCGTGGATGTTGTCGGTCAGACGAAGGATATCCCTTTCCTCTGCCGCAAGTACAATATCGAGCTGGTCATCTTCGCGATCCCCTCGTGTACCGAGGAGGAACGTAAGCGGATCATGGGCTATTGCTCCGAATCCGGCTGCCGTATCAAGACGGTGCCGTACCTCAGCCAGCTGTTCCTCGACGACGACAGCGATCATCAGATCATGTCGCAGGTCAAGGATATCAAGATCGAGGATCTTCTCGGACGTCCTCCGATCACCTTCAATAAGAAAAAGATCCGTGATTTCATCTACGGAAAGAAATGTATGGTCACGGGCGGCGGCGGTTCGATCGGTTCCGAGCTGGTGCGGCAGATCGCAAAATACCATCCCGAGCAGATCATTATCGTCGATATCTATGAAAACAACGCCTATGATATCCAGCAGGAGCTGTATATCGACTACGGCGACAGCTTGAACCTTGTTACGCTGATCGCGTCCGTTCGCGATCGCGACAAGATGGATAAGATCTTTGAGGAGTATCATCCGCAGGTCGTGTTCCACGCGGCGGCGCATAAGCATGTGCCGCTGATGGAGGTCTCTCCCACCGAGGCGGTCAAGAACAACATCTTCGGCACGCTGAACATGGTGGACCTTGCCGAAAAATACGGCGTGGAGAAGTTCGTCATGATCTCTACCGACAAGGCGGTCAATCCGACGAACGTCATGGGTGCGACCAAGCGCTGTTGCGAGATGATCGTGCAGAACAAATCCCAGCAGGGCGGCAAGACGGAGTTCGTCACCACGCGTTTCGGCAACGTCTTAGGCTCCAACGGTTCGGTCATCCCGTTGTTCAGACGTCAGATCGAGGCGGGACGTCCCGTTACGGTCACCCACCCCGATATCATCCGCTACTTCATGACCATCCCCGAGGCGGTATCGCTGGTGCTGGAAGCGGGAGCGATCGCGAAGGGCGGCGAGATCTTTGTCCTCGATATGGGCGATCCCGTCAAGATCACGACCCTCGCCGAGAACCTCATCCGCATGTACGGCAAGGTACCGTACCGTGACGTTGAGATCAAGTTCACGGGGCTTAGACCCGGCGAGAAGCTCTATGAGGAGCTTTTGATGGATGAAGAAGGTCTGGAGAAAACCGATAACAAGAAGATTTTCATCGGCAACCAGATCGACATCGACGATGAAAAGCTCTCGGCGCAGCTTGATACGCTGCGTACGATCGTCGAGACCAACGACAACGATGCGACCGTCAAACAGCTCGAGAGCATGGTGGATACCTTCCATCACGCTGTCAACTGATATTCAAAGCAAAGAGTGATCGGCGGATGGCGAACAAACCCATAATCAAGTGCGGGCAGCGCCCGCTGTCAACCGTTCACTATTGACCGTTAACGAAACGAAATAAAGGAGGATCATCATGAAAGTATTACTGACAGGCGGCGCGGGCTATATCGGCAGTCATACCGCTGTCGAAATGCTCGAAGCGGGCTATGACGTCGTCATAGCCGACAACTTTGACAACAGCTCCCCCAAGGTGCTCGACCGTATCGAGACCATCACCGGTAAGCGTCCGACGCTTTATGAGCTCGATGTGGCGGACAACGCCGCGGTGGACGCGATGTTTCGAAAAGAGGATTTTGATGCAGTAGTGCATTTCGCCGGTCTCAAGGCGGTGGGCGAGAGCTGTGCGATCCCCGTGCGCTACTACCGCAACAACCTCGACACCACGCTGACCCTGCTGGAGGTCATGAAGAAGTACGGCGTGAACAACATCGTGTTCAGTTCCTCCGCGACCGTTTACGGTATCCCCGAGACGGTTCCGCTCAAGGAGGGTATGCCCACCTCCTGCACCAACCCCTACGGCTGGACAAAATATATGAATGAGCAGATTTTGACCGACGCGGCGACGGCTGATCCCGAGCTGAGCGTGGTACTGTTGCGCTACTTCAACCCCATCGGCGCGCACAAGAGCGGTCTGATCGGCGAGAACCCCAACGGTATTCCGAACAACCTCATGCCTTACATCACACAGGTCGCGGTCGGTAAGCTGGAGCGCCTCGGTGTATTCGGCAACGATTATCCCACCCATGACGGCACCGGCGTGCGCGATTATATCCATGTTGTCGATCTCGCGAAAGGTCATCTGAAAGCGATCGAGTTCGCAGCAGGGCATAAGGGCACCGAGATCTTCAACCTCGGCACCGGTGTGGGCTACAGCGTGCTGGACATCGTGAAAGCCTTTATGAAGGTCAACGACATCGACATCCCTTATGACATCAAGCCCCGCAGAGCCGGCGACGTCGCCGAGTGCTATGCTGACGCGACCAAGGCGAAGGAAGAGCTGGGCTGGACGGCGGAGTTCGGCATCGAAGAGATGTGCCGCGACAGCTGGAACTGGCAGAAGAAAAATCCGAAGGGCTACTGATCAGTGGAAAGTTGATAGCGGAAAGTGGATAGTTGAGGGCGGGCACTGCCCGCACCCATTTGTAGTATAACTGAAAACCTATATTCATCAAATAACGCTCACGGCTTTTAAAGAGCCGTGAGCGTTACAGCTTTTATACAGTTATATAAATCTAAAACACAAAGTGTTTCCCAAATCTTTCCACTTTCCATTATCCACTGTCAACTATTTCGTTCTTCTTCACTATTCCATAAAAATCAGTGTGTTGAATCGCTAAATTTATACGTTTCCGTGCAGAGCGTTTCGCTGTGGTTTTATTGACTTTTAGCGGCTGTTGTGATAGAATTTTAACGTATGGTGTATAATTTTTCACCGTATATTAAAATAGCCTTCACAGAAGGAGGATAAGAAGGTTGATTAGCGCCGGGCCCCGAGAGGGGTGACGAGGTTGGCGGCTATCGAAAGATTCGGCGGATGCTGTCACGGCGATGCGCGGAGCATTTTGCTCTGTACAGACAGAGCGTTGGGACGATACTCGGAAGGTATTTCATATATATTCCGCGCGCGGCAGGTCGTAAGGGAGAAAGGAAAAAGCAGAATCAACACTGTAACAGAGGTTCTTCCCGTTGTCGTTGTTATCAGACTATATCTATCACCTATATACATTTTACGGAGGTATAATATGAGAGTTATTATCCAGGACAATTATGATAAAATGTGCAAGTGGGCTGCGGACTATATCGCGGCAAAGATCAATAACCACAAAGAGGACCGTCCCTTCATCCTCGGTCTGCCCACCGGTTCTTCGCCCATCGGCGTTTACAAGGAGCTGGCGCGCATGAACAAGGCGGGCGAGGTTTCTTTTGCGAACGTCGTCACCTTCAACATGGATGAATACCTCGGTCTGCCTCACGAGCATGATCAGAGCTATTGGTACTTCATGCACGACAATTTCTTTGATCACCTTGTCGACATGAAGCCCGAGAACATCAACATCCTTAACGGCATGACCGACGATCCCGAGGGCGAGTGCGCTCGCTATGAGGAGAAGATCGCTTCCTACGGCGGCATCGACCTGTTCATGGGCGGTATCGGCGTAGACGGTCACATCGCGTTCAACGAGCCGTTCACCAGCCTTGCGTCCCGCACCGGCGTTCGCAACCTGACCACCGACACCCGTATCGTCAACTCCCGTTTCTTCGGCAACGATCCCGAGGCGGTTCCGGCTCAGGCGCTGAGCGTAGGCGTAGGCACCGTTACCGATTCTAAAGAAGTCTTGATCCTGATCAACGGTCACAACAAGGCAAAGGCGCTGGCTGAGACCGTAGAGGGCTCTGTGAGCCACAAGTGGACCTGCTCCGCGCTCCAGATGCACAACGGCGCGATCATCGCCTGCGATGAGGCGGCATGCGACGAGCTGACCGTCGGCGCTTACAAATACTTCCTCGATATCGAGAAGAAGGAGAGACTTTAATGTATACTATCAAGGATTTATACGACCTTGACCATACGCTGGCGAAAGATTATCTTTCTCAGTTCACTTATCCCTGGGAGGCCTTAAAGGGCATCAAGGATATGATCATCGCGCTGGGCGAGACTTTGGGCGACGATTACGAGGAGCGCGCTCCGCAGGTCTGGGTACACAAGACCGCCAAGGTCTTTGATTCAGCTTATCTCGGCGCTCCGTGCATCATCGGTCCCAACACCGAGGTGCGCCAGTGCGCTTTCATCCGCGGTTCGGCACTGGTCGGCGCGGACTGCGTCGTCGGCAACTCCGCGGAGCTGAAGAACGTCATCCTCTTCGACCACGTTCAGACCCCGCACTATAACTATGTCGGCGATTCCATCCTCGGCTACTTCTCCCATATGGGCGCGGGTTCCATCACATCCAACGTCAAGTCCGACAAGCAGCTGGTCGTCGTCCACAACGGCACCGAGAAGATCGAGACCGGGCTGAAGAAGTTCGGCGCGATGCTCGGCGACTATGTCGAGGTCGGCTGCAACGCCGTCTGCAACCCCGGCACCGTCATCGGCAGACACTCTAACGTCTATCCGACCTCCTGCGTCCGCGGCGTGGTCCCGGAGAACTGCATTTACAAAAACAGCGGCGAAGTTGTAGAAAAGAGGTAATTCCAATGGGCAAGTATTTTGGTACAGACGGCTTCCGCGGCGAAGCCAACAAGGACCTCACCTTTGACCACGCGATCAAGATCGGCCGTTTCCTCGGCTGGTACTACGGCGCGAACCAGGGTAAAAAGGCGAAGGTGCTGATCGGCAAGGACACCAGACGTTCTTCCTACATGTTCGAGTACGCGCTGTGCACCGGCTTGATGGCAAGCGGCGCTGACGCTTATATCATGCACGTCACCACCACCCCCTCGGTCGCTTACATCACCCGCACCGACGACTTCGACTGCGGTATCATGATCTCTGCTTCTCACAACCCGTTCTATGACAACGGTATCAAGGTGCTCAACGGCAACGGTGAGAAGATGGAGGAAGAGACCCTCTTAAAGGTTGAGGACTACATCGACGGCAAGCTCGAGATCCCTGTCGCTGAGCGCGAGGATATCGGCAGAACCGTTGACTATGTCGAGGGCCGTAACCGTTATATCGGCTACCTCATCTCTATGAGCAAGTACAGCTTCAAGGGCGTGAAGGTCGGTCTCGACGTTGCGAACGGCGCCGCGTGGAATATCGCGAAGGGCGTGTTCAACGCGCTGGGCGCTAAGACCTACGTCATGAACGATGCTCCCGACGGCTATAATATCAACACCGACTGCGGCTCCACCCACATCGAGCATTTACAGAAGTTCGTCGTGGAGAAGGGTCTCGATATCGGCTTTGCTTACGACGGCGACGCTGACCGCTGCCTGTGCGTAGACGAGAAGGGCAACGTCGTCACCGGCGACCACATCCTCTATGTCTACGGTCTGTACATGAAGGAGCGCGGCAAGCTTCTCAACAACAAGGTCGTCACCACCATCATGAGTAACTTCGGTCTGTACAAGGCGCTCGACAAGGTCGGCATCGAGTACGAGAAGACCGCTGTCGGCGACAAGTATGTTTACGAGAACATGGTGCAGACCGGCAACCGTATCGGCGGTGAGCAGAGCGGTCATATCATCTTCAGCAAGTATGCCACCACCGGCGACGGTATCTTGACCTCGCTCAAGATGATGGAGGTCATGCTCGCGAAGGAGAAGCCCATGAGCGAGCTGGCGGCTCCCTGCAAGTTCTATCCGCAGGTATTAAAGAACGTCCGCGTGAAGAGTAAGCCCGATGCGCAGAACGATCCCGACGTGCAGGCGGCTGTCAAGAAGGTTGCCGATCTCCTCGGCGACGACGGTCGTATCCTCGTTCGCGAGAGCGGCACCGAGCCCGTGATCCGCGTCATGGTAGAAGCAGGTTCGGATGAAGTCTGCGAGAAGTACGTCGACGAAGTCATCGACGTCATCACGGCAAAAGGTCATCTGGCTTGAAGTTAATATGATTTTCAGAGAGAGCTGTTACAGAAATGTAGCGGCTCTTTTTTGGTGAATAGTGAATGGTGAATGGTGTCGGGAAACGCTGACGCGTTTTGGATTGATGTATTGACTGAAAATAGTAACGTCCGTAACTCTTTGATGAGTTGCGGACGTTTTTTTGTTTTTATGTTTCATTGGTAAACCATATAAATCGGGTGCGGGCAAAGCCCGCCCTCAACTATTCACCATTCACCACTTTTGTTATTGTTTATAGATCTTGAAGGAGGTGAGGGCGATGACCTCGGTGTCCTCGGTCAGCTCGGGGAAGCGGAAGGTGAGGGTGACGGTCTTGTCTCTGCCGATGACGTCGGTGGGGATCAGGAAGTTCAGACCGTTGGTGCGGACGTCGGAGGTCAGCCTTCCGGTGTAGACCTCTTCGTCGTTGGCGTAGATGACGCAGTCGGTCTCTTGATAGATGTTCAGCACGCTGAAATAGGCGTGCAGATCCTCGAGGTTCTCGGGGATATCCTCGATGGGGATCTCCATGGTCGCCTCGGCAGCGTTGATGATCGTGCGCCAGCCGTTGGTGTGACCGAAGCCTGTCTTGCAGTAGACAGCGGCGGTCTCGTCCTCGGTGAAGGTCAGCTCCGTGCCGAGGATGTAGTTGTCGATCTTGCCGCCGTTGATGTAGTACTTGTTGACGAGCTTGAGCTCATCCGCGCCGATAGCGGAGGAATTGGTCTTGTACTCTTCGATGCGTGATTCGGCGTTGGAGCCGGTGTTGAGGTAGAAGAAGCGGCGGCGGTTCCAAGGGGAGTTTTCCGCGTCGCGGAAGCTCGTACCCGTGCCGATTTCCTTGTAGTTCGCGGTCGCGGTGGAGGCGAGGGTGGCGGGCAGGTCAAAGAGCGAGACAGGCGCGGTGCTCGTTTTATAAGCGCCCATGCTGTTTCTGTCCTTGTACAGCAGGAGCGGCTTTTGGTTGAGCTCGCTGTCGCCGTTATCGGCGGTGATGATGATCCGCGCGCGCTCGAGCTTGCCGTTTTCTCTGAGATCGTCAAGCATGGAGAGGATGATGTGGAACTCGCCCTCGATCTGCTCTTCGAGCGAGGTGCCGTCGGTATCCTTCTCGGCGTCGGACGTCAGACGATAGGGACGTTCCGCTCCCTTGAGGTCATAGATCCTTACCGCGGAGGAGTAATCATCCTTGTACTCAAAGCCGCCCTTCGCGGTATAGTCGGCGTAGAAGCGGTCGTCGTTGCCGGGATTGTAGGTGGAGTTGCTCTTGAAGGACGAGTACTCGTTGAGGCTCATCCAGAAGAGCTGTTTTAAGTAGTGGGGCACAGCATGGTACATCGTGTAGCGGTACATGGTGTTGCCGATGACCCAGTACGCTTGGCTGTCCTGCGCACGGTCGGCGATGTTCTCTACCTTGCGCACAGCGCCGTTGCCGAAGTATTTGTCGTCGGCATAGATGCGTGTGTCTACGCCTGCGCGGTCAAGTACGTCATAGACGTTGTATGCGTTCCACGCGCCGTTGATGAACTGGGTATACTTGGTATCCTTTTTGTACACCTCTCCCGTGAGGATCGAGGGCATGGATACCAGCGGATCGGAGCCTGTGCCGAGGACGTTTTGGTACTCGGTAAAGCCCTTGAGCTGTTCTTCGATTTCGGGATGGGCTTCTTTGTAGGCGTCATAGTAGCTCTTGTCCATCGAGCCGAGGATGAACACCAGCGTGTTATCTGTGTCGGAAAGCTCGTACATGCCGTCGACGGTGACCTCGTGGCTGAGCTTGTTCAGCGAGTTCTGGTTCTGGTACAGGGTGACCGCGAGGCTTGCTGTCTGCATGAGCATGATGAACACGGCAGCGACTATGAGGATATGCCGCCACGAGCGCTTGAACACCATGTACACCGCGAAGGGCAGGGCGATACATGCCGCCCACATCGCCGAGTCGATCGCGCCGTAGGTGGTGTAGTCCTTCCACGCGATCTGGGAGCCGTCCAGCACGCCCGAGCCGTAGCTGATGTTGAAGAAGCCGCACTGGATGTATAACCCCAGCGAGACGCCGAACACCAGACAGCACAGGATCTTGTGGATACCGCCCTTCGGGAGTGAGAGGATGCCTGTCATCACGGCGAACCCGAGCAGAGATACGGCGATGACGGGCGAGAGCAGAGATCGAAAGCTGAACCACATCTCGTCGTTACCGTTGACGTACAGCGACAGCGGTCCGTAGACGAGCAGGGTCATGGCGAAGAACGCCGCGATCAGCCCGCCGAAGGCGAAGCGGTGTTTGACGGATAAATGTTTCTCTTCCATAACGTTTCCTCTATATGACAGACGGGGTCTGTCACTCAGATGATATACTTCTAAATTATCACCCTATATTTTACCGCAAAATCTATATCTAGTCAAGTATTTGGCGTGATTTCACAAGATGTAGCACAATGTATTTGCTTTTTGGGGCAAACTATGGTATACTAAAATAGTATGTATAAGAATAGAGCTTTGGGAGGCGCTTATGGATATCCACGTCGGTGACGAGCTGATCATGAAAAAGCCCCATCCCTGCGGCGACAACCGTTTCTCTGTCCTGCGGGTCGGGATGGACTTCAAGATCCGTTGTCTGAAATGCGGCAGAGAGGTCATGGTGCCCCGCAAGAAGGCGGAGCATAATATACGCAAGATAGTTAGGAGTGAGGAGTGAGGAATTAGTATAACTCCCCAAAGGTGAAACTATGTTCAGCAGATTAGAGATATTTGACAAACGATATAACGAGCTGGAGAAGCGGATGTATGAGCCGGACGTCGTGTCCGATCCCGAGACCTACCGCAAGGTCATGCAGGAGTACGCGTCGATCGAGCCGGTGGTGAAGAAATACCGCGAGTATCTGGCGGCACAACAGACCATCGACGACAGCTTGATGATCTTAGAGGATCCGTCCTCCGACGACGAGCTGCGGGAGCTTGCTTCCGCTGAGCTTGATGAAGCAAAGCGCAGCCTGCCCGCGCTGGAGGAGGAGCTCAAGATCCTGCTCCTGCCCAAAGACCCCAACGACGAGCGCAACGTCATTGTCGAGATCCGCGGCGGTACGGGCGGCGAGGAAAGCTCCCTGTTCGCTTACGACCTGTTCCGCATGTACAGCATGTACGCCGAGAGAAAGGGCTACAAGATCGAGGTTGTCAGCCTCAACGAAACAGGCTTGGGCGGCTACAAAGAGGTCAGCTTCATCGTCAGCGGAGCGGGGGCATACAGCCGCTTCAAGTTCGAATCGGGCACCCACCGCGTCCAGCGTGTGCCGCAGACCGAGAGCTCCGGGCGTATCCATACCTCGGCGGCGACGGTCGCCGTGCTTCCCGAAGCCGACGACGTAGAGGTCGACATCAACCCCAATGATTTAGAGATCGACACCTTCCGTTCCTCGGGCGCGGGCGGTCAGCATATCAACAAGACCAGTTCTGCGATCCGTATCACCCATAAGCCCACGGGCTTGGTCGTGGAGTGTCAGGACGAAAGATCACAGTACAAAAACAAGGATAAGGCGATGAAGGTGCTCAAATCCCGCCTCTTAAAAATGGAGCAGGATAAGCAGAACGAAGCGATCGCCTCCGACAGGCGTTCACAGGTCGGCTCGGGTGACCGCAGCGAGAAGATCCGCACCTACAACTTCCCCCAGAGCCGCGTGACCGATCACCGTATCGGGCTGACCCTGTACAAGCTTGACGAGATCATGAACGGCGACCTCGACGAGATCATCGACGCGCTGGTGACAGCTCAAAGAGCGGAACAGCTGAAAGAACAAATGAATCAATAAGACGAATGACTAATGGTGAATGGTGAATGGTTGTGGGAAACGCTGACGCGTTTTGGATTATAGTAACAGAATCTAACCGCAGCGTACCTGCCTCTATCTAAAAGCGAACTTACCATCAATGGGTGAGGGCGAAGCCCTCCCTCAACCATTCACCATTCACTATTCACTATTCACCAAAAGATGAAAACATTACACCTACACAACACACAACCGGATATCGAAAAGGCGGCTGCGATCCTCAAGGACGGCGGTCTGGTCGCTATGCCGACCGAAACGGTCTACGGGCTTGCCGCCGACGCCTTGAACGGCGACGCGGTGCGGCGTATCTTTGAAGCCAAGGGTCGTCCGATGGACAATCCGCTGATCGTGCATGTCGCCCGATTCTCGGATATCGAGCGTCTGCATCTGGTAAAAAGTATTCCCCCGAAAGCGCAAAAGCTGAATGAAGCCTTCTGGCCCGGACCGCTGACCGTCATCATGGAAAAGGGCGAGGTCATCCCCGACGAAGTCAGCGCGGGGCTCGATACTGTCGCGATCCGTATCCCGTCCCATCCCGACGCTCACAGCCTGCTTGCCGTAAGCGGCTTAGCCTTAGCCGCTCCCTCGGCGAACACCTCCGGCAAGCCCAGCCCTACCTCGGCAGAGCATGTGGCGAACGACATGGACGGCAGGATCGACGCGATCCTCGACGGCGGACGCTGTTCGGTGGGCGTAGAGAGCACGGTCATCACGCTGGCGACCGATCCCCCGAGGATATTGCGCCCGGGTATCATCACGCGTGAGCAGATCGAAGCCGTGATCGGCGCGGTCGAGGTGGACAGAGCGGTGCTCCATAAGCTCGAGAACAACGAGAAAGCCGCCTCACCGGGCATGAAATATAAGCACTACGCGCCGAGAGCGCGGGTCATCCTCCTCAGGGGCGATGACGAGAGCTACGTCACCTACCTCAACCGCCTGTATCGGCGTGACAGGAGCGTGGCGGCGCTGTGTTATACCGAGGACAAGGAGAGGATCGACGCGCCGTGTATCACGATGGGGTCGATGGAGGACGAAGAACAGCAGGCGCAGGCGTTGTTTGACGCGCTCAGAGCCGTGGATAAGCTCGACGGCGTCACGACCGTCTACGCGCACTGTCCCGCGGCGACAGGCGTCGGCATGGCGCTGTATAACCGGCTGATCCGCGCGGCGGCGTTCGAGGTCATCGACCTGCCGAAGAAGCGTATCATCGGGCTGACGGGGCAGACAGGCGCGGGCAAGAGCGAGGTCTCGCGCATGCTCGCCGGTCTGGGCGCGACCGTGATCTCGGCGGATGAAGCGGCGAGAGAGGCTGTCGAGGATGCGGAGGTCAGAGCCATGCTCTCAGCGGCGTTCGGCGACGTCCTCAAAGCAGACGGCACGCTGGATCGTCAGCGGGTCGCGAATATCGCCTTTTCTACTCCCGAGAACACCGAGCTCCTCAATCAAATCACCCATCCCAAGATCGCCGCCATCATGCTCGATAGGGCAGAGAAAGCGGCGTCGGACGTCGTGTTCTTCGACGCTTCTCAGCTGTTTGAAGCGGGGGAGGACGTCTACTGCGAGCGTATCGTCGGCGTGGTCGCCCGACAGGAGCTGCGCATGGAGCGATTGCTCTCTCGCGACCGTATCACCGCTCGGGAAGCTCAGCTCAGAATGTCGGCGCAGTTTGACGAAGGGTTCTTTCTCTCGATGTGCGACGATATACTGTATAATAACGGCACGCGCGAGGAACTCTATACAGAGGTGCGCGCGTTGTATGAAAGGTCGGTGAGCCAATGAGCCGCTATGACAGACGACATTCGCGCGATACAAAGGGTCACGGCGCGATGGGGTTTTTGATCACCTTCGTGCTGGTCGCATTCGTCATCGTGCTGGTGATCTTCTTCCTGTCGTCCGACGACGCCTTCAAAGGGGCTAAGAAGAAGGTCTACAGCGTCTTTTATCCGCAGAAGTACGAACAGCAGGTACAGAAGTATTCTAAGGAATTCGGTGTGGAGGAGCCGCTGATCTACTCGGTCATCCGCACCGAGAGCGGTTTTCGACCCGAGGTCGTCAGCTCCGCGGGCGCGATGGGGCTGATGCAGCTCATGCCCTCCACCTTCGACTGGCTGCAGCAGGAGCTCGAGGGCAGCGTGACCTACAGCTCGGATTCGCTGCTCGATCCCGACGTCAACATCCGCTACGGAACCTATCTGCTCAGCAAGCTCTTAAAGGAGCATAACGGCGATATCAAGACCGCCGCCGCTGCCTATAACGCGGGTACCGCGAACGTGCAGAGCTGGCTTTCGGACGGCGCGTATTCGCAGGACGGCAAGACCCTCTCGAACATCCCCTTCGACGAGACACGCACCTACGTCGACCGTGTCTCTGAGGGGTATGAGATGTATAAGAAGATCTATTATTGATTTGGATATCAGAGAACAGTGAAAAGATAATAGATAACAGTTGAGGGAGGGCTTCGCCCTCACACGATTAATATGTGATCGGAAACGTTTCTGTTCTGCTAAATAGGAATTTAAACGCGAAGCGTTTTCCTTCACTATTATCTATTATCTATTATCTGTTATCTGTTATCTAATCAGCAACAGGAGGTATATCATGTCTGAAAAAGCTAAGGAACTCAGAGAACAATTGATGATGAAAGAGCACAAGGGCGCGGCGACCTACTCGCCCGAGGTGCTCGCGAAAGCCGCGGAGTATTGTGAGGGCTACAAGACCTTCCTCGACAACTCCCGTACCGAGCGCGAGGCGGTAGCTTACGTCAAGGCGCTGGCTGAGAAAGAGGGCTTTGTCGCGTTTGAACCCGACAAGCAGTATCAGCCGGGCGACAGGGTCTACGTGATCAACCGAGAAAAAGCGATCGGTCTGGCGGTCATCGGCAAGAACGGTACGTCAAACGGCGTGCGTCTGGCGATCGCCCATATCGACAGCCCGCGTATCGACTTAAAGCCCAACCCGCTCTATGAGAGCAACGGTCTGGCGCTCTTCAAGACCCATTACTACGGCGGTATCAAAAAGTACCAGTGGACGGCGATCCCCCTCGCTCTGCACGGCAGGGTGGTCAAGCTCGACGGCTCGACAGTCGATATCCGTATCGGCGACGATCCTAAAGACGAGTGCTTTCTCATCACCGATCTGCTGCCTCACCTCGACCGCGAGATGGCGACCAAGACGATGTCAAAAGCCTTTACGGGCGAGGATCTGAACATCCTCATCGGCTCCTATCCCTATGACGACAGCGACGAAAAGGATCTGATCGCGCTCAACGTCATGAAGATCCTGCACGACCGCTTCGGGATCTCTGAGGACGACTTCCTCTCGGCGGAGCTGAACTTCTGTCCCGCCTACCCGACCCGCGATGTGGGCTTTGACCGCTCGCTGATCGGCGGCTACGGCCACGACGACAAGTGCTGTGCTTATCCGTCGGTCACGGCGATCTTTGACACAAAGCTGCCCGACTGCACCTGCATCACCTATCTGACCGACAAGGAAGAGACGGGCTCGGACGGCAACACGGGCATGCAGAGCGATTTCCTCAGATACTTCATCTATGATCTGGCTAAGGCTGACGGCAACGAGGGCTACCGTGTACTCTCAAAGAGCAAGTGCCTGTCGGCGGACGTCAACGCGGCGTTCGACCCCACCTTCTCCTCCGCCTATGAGCCGAAGAACTGCTCCTTCATCAACGAGGGTGTGGTCATCTCTAAGTATACGGGTCACGGCGGCAAGTACGACACCTCCGACGCTTCTGCCGAGTTCATGGGTGAGATTCGCGCCATGCTCAAGGATAACGACGTCAAGTGGCAGGTCGGCGAGTTGGGCAAGGTCGACATCGGCGGCGGCGGTACCATCGCCAAGTACGTCGCCAACATGAACGTCGACGTGGTCGATCTGGGCGTAGCGGTGCTGTGTATGCACGCGCCGTTCGAGGTTATCAGCAAGCCCGATATCTATATGGCGCACAAGGCGTTCTACGGATTGTTCAACTAAAGAGAATAAGGCGTTCTACGGATTGTTCAATTAAAGAGAATGCGGGGCTGTCGCACTGAGAAATGCGATAGCTCCGTTTTTATTTCTCGGCAACGAAGTTGCTTTTCTTGATCATCAGAAAAGTAACATCTATTGGATAGGATCGCGCGGCGTGTTTATCTTGATCTGCTGAAACGTGACAGACCTTTTTAATGAGGAGTGAGGAGTTAGGAGTTGGGAGTTTTGGGAGGGCTTCGTCCTCACCCATTGATAGTAAGTTTGCTTTTTGACAGAGGCAGGTGCGCTGTGGTTAGCTGTAGTTACTACAATCCAAAACGCGTCAGCGTTTCCCACAACTATTATCTATTATCTATTATCTGTTATCTATTATCCCTTCACCGCTATGTTATCGTTTTTATCGTTTTATCGCACGCGCGGCGTGTTTTTCTTAATCCGCTGAAACGTAACAGCTGTTTCCTGCCCCTCGGGGTATACTTATCGTTTTTATCGTTTTATCGTACAAAGCCGCATAAACAGTGGGTTTTTCGCTGTACGATAAAATCAGTCTTATCGTTTTTTATCGTACGTGCGGCGGGGTTTGTTCACACAGTTTCAGATAATTTTCCTAAAGTTGCATAAAAGTATGCAACTTTTGCCCTTTTGAGAGTATGGGTGAGAGGTTCTCTCAATCTATCTCGGAGGTAATCCTATGGAAAACAATCATCCGTACTTTGATCCCGACAGTCAGATCAGCTATCGGGAAGAGGACAAGCTCTTTGTCATGAACAGCGAAGACATCGCCGACCATCACTTCCCGACCCAACAGTATCTGGTAGAGGGATTCCTGCAGCAGGGGCTGTGTATCCTGTCGGGCGCGCCCAAGGTCGGCAAGTCGTGGCTGGTACTGCACCTATGCTTACAGGTCGCGAAAGGCGCGCCGTTCCTTAACATGGACGTCAGACAGAGCGACGTGCTGTACATCACGCTGGAGGATACCGCGCGGCGTATCCATAACCGTATCAACACCCTCACGCCCGATTCCTCTCGGCACCTGTACATCACCAACGAGTGTGCCCCGCTCGGCTCACGCTTCTTCTGGCAGATCAAGGAGTTCATCCGCGAACATCCTAAGACGCGGCTGATCGTCATCGACACCTTTCAAATGCTGCGCGGCGATGTGAAAGACCCCAGCTACGCGGGCGATTACAGCGATCTGAGCGCGCTCAAAGCCTGTGCCGACCACTTCAGCGTCACGATCCTGCTGGTACACCATAACCGCAAAATGCCCGACGGCGACTATACCAACGTGATCTCGGGCACGACGGGTATCGCGGGCTGCTGTGATACCATCATGGTGCTGCAAAAAGAGAAGCGCCGGTCGCGGGACGCGATCCTGTCCTGTACCGGCAGAGATATCGAGGACAGGGAGCTGACGCTGGAGCTCGACCGCAACACCTGTACATGGAAGGTCAAGAGCGACAGCTATGAAAAGCCCGACGATCAGCTCCCGCAGGAGCTCGTCGACCTGTACCGCTTTATGAAGCAGCAGCTCCATTTCTACGGTACGAACAAGGACTTCTGCGACTTGTACTGCGCCCATACAGGGGCGGATATCCTGCCGAACCGCCTCAAGCGACAGATGAATCTGCATACCACCGAGCTGGAGCTGTGCGGCGTGGTCTACCGCTCCGAGAGGGTGAATAACGCGCGCATGCTGACTGTCGAGTACCGAAAAGACTATGATATGTCCTACGGCATGTACGATAAAAAACGATAAGACTGATTTTATCGTACAGCGAAAAACCCACTGTTTATGCGGCTTTGTACGATAAAACGATAAAAACGATAACATAGCGGTGGAGGGATAATCGATAACAGATAATAGATAACAGATAATAGATAATAGTTTCGGTTGAGATTGCCACGGGGCGCATTTCAGATTGTCATTGCGAGTCGGTGGAGATTGCCACGGCTCTTGCGAGCCTCGCAATGACAATTTGTATATCGCCCCTCGCAATGACTATTTTAAATAAACACACTTCGTGTGAGCCTGTCCGATAGATGGTACTTTTCTGATGATCAAGAAAAACACACTTCGTGTGCTAGACGTTGAGCGCCACCCTCATCGCGATGGCGGTGATATCGTCGTCGTGATCGCCCTGTCGGCGTCTGCGGGCTTCTTCGACCAGCTGAGAAGCCAGCTGCTCGGCGCTCGTATCCTCCCACGAGAGGACCAGCCGCTCGATCCAGTCGGGCGAGCCTGTCAGCACGCCGTCCGACACCATGACGATCCGATCGTCCTCACAGAGCGTCACATCGTCCGTATTCAGCTTTGCCTCATTGAGGATCCCCAGCGGCAGCGAGGGCAGATCCATCTTCACCAGCTTGCCGCGGCGCTTGATGTAGGTCGTGCAAGCCCCCGCTTTCATCAGCCGTACCCGCCCCGTGAAACGGTTGAAATCGAGCAGATCCATGGTCGCGAGGGTCTCGTCCTCGCTTTTGATCATCAGCGAGGCGTTCACCACCGCCGCGCTGCAATCGTAGCTCAGCCCCGCTTTGCAGAGCTTCGACATGATGTTCACCGCCATGTTCGCGTCCACCGCCGCTCTGCCGCCCGAGCCCATGCCGTCAGAGATCATCGCCACCGCGCTGCCCGAGCCGTTGTCAAAGTAGTTCAGACAGTCGCCGCACAGCTCGCCGTTGTCACAGACATGCTGAGACGAGCCGATCTCGATATCATAGAGCGGCATTTCCGAGAGCACCGCGCGCGCCCGATCGCCCTCAAAGCTCAGCGACGGCGCTTCAAACGCCCTTCCGCACGCGCGGCTGACTTCGTCGCGCAGCTGCGCCTTGGACAGAGCGGTCTTTCGACCCACGCTGATCACCAGCTCCACCGTCATACCGCCGACCCCGCTTGTCCGACAGGCACAGTCGATCACGGTCAGCCCCGCGGCAGACAGCCCCTCGATCACCCGCTCGGCACAGGCTTCGTCATAGCCGTCCACGGCTTGGAACTCTGCGGACAGATCGCTCAGAATATCGCTCAGCCCCGCGAACTGCCCCGCGACCACGCTCCTCACCTGCGTGATCCTGTGACGCGCCGCCTCCAGCGACAGATACTCGCGGTACGCGCGGGTGACGCTGTGCGCCAGCTCCCCTGTTTTACAACAGCGTTTCGTAAAGCTCTGCGCGATATCGCTCTCGCTCACACACCCCCTCTCCTTGAGCGCGGGGGTCAATCGGCGAAAGTCATCCGCCGTGAGGTCACGCTCTCTTTCAAGACAGTAGGCGCGCAGTCCGCAGTTTTGGCAGGTATGCTCCTGCGCGCGATGATAGACCCAGTCGGCGTTCGGCTCATAGAGCTTTGAAAGACGGTCGGACACCGCGTTCACACATGAGCTGACATTGGACAGCGCCTTGGAACAGTGACTCAGCCGCATGGTGATATTGCGGCGCACAGCCTCCTCAGAGGTCTTTGACGCGTCATCGGAGAAGATCGCCGAGAGAAAGTTGCCGAAGTCCTTGGGAATCAGCAGAAATACCGCCGAGGCGATCGCGGTCTCCAGCGCGACCGAGAGCACCACGGAACGGTCGGGAGACGAGAAGGCGAACAGCGTGTTGCACAAGAGCGCCGAGAAGATCACCGCGACCTTGCCCATCGGCGCGAACAGTCCGCCCGTCAGCCCCGCGAGCGAATAGGACGCCGCGAGAAACAGCATGCCGCTGTCGGACAGCGCGAACACCGTGCCCGTCGCGATCCCCGCGATACTGCCGCCCTTGACCATACCGTAGCGCGCGAACAAGAGGATCAGCAGCACCGCCGCCAGCCGCCCGACAGACACCGTGCCGATCACGACCCGCGACAGCGACAACAGCAGGATGCACCCCGTCATCGCAAGGCAGCTCAGCTCCTGTTGAGAAAAGCCCGACAGAGAGCGTCTTGACAGGAAGAGCTGAGCGGTGCGGCTCATAAAGTACGCCCCTGCCGCCGCGAGAAGCCCTTCGATCAGACACTCCCAGACCTCGGTGATCTCGCTCTTAGCCGAAAAGGTCAGCGCGATGCCTGTCCCGAAGATCGGGATAAAAGCCGCAAGCGGCGCGAACAGACGGCTGTCGGAGAGCTTTTTTAACTCATTGAGCACCCAGCGGATCGCGCCGATGGCGATCACGACCGCGATATAGCGAAACGATGAAACAGGCGACAGGAACAGATAGCTCAGCGCCGTGCCGAGCATCCCCGAGGGCAGATACGCAAACGGTATCGCCGCCACCAGCGACGCGCCGAAGGGCGACATCTCCCCAAGCGACGCGCCCCGCGCTACCGCCCCTCCCGCCAAAAAGCAGGAGATATGCAGGATCACCTCGCGCGCAACATGCTTCGTCACCTCTGCCGCACGGCGACCCTCTCGCCTGCGTCTGACAGCTTCTACAACCGACATAACAACATCCCTTTTTTATGTAGGGACAACCATCGGTCGTCCGTTAGCAGAAGTGTTACATTCCTATCTGAACTATCAATGCTCGTCCCTACGTATTCACTCAGATCGTGACCTAAGTATAACGCACATCAGGTGCGCGCGTTTGTCGGTGCGTGGATGGGGTTTTCGGTAACCTTTTTGGGGATTTCGTAAGACCGTCCGTCATTCCATATTCAAAACGGAGAGATTGGAAAACGCCGTTGAGAAACCTTTCTTTCGCATACAAAAAGAGCCTCTCCGCTCGGAAAGGCTCTGAAATGTTGGAAACGTTTAGGATAAGGTCGCCGCGATGACCGCCTTGATGGTGTGCATACGGTTCTCGGCTTCGTCAAAGACGATGGAGCTTTCGCTCTCGAACACCTCGTCGGTGACCTCCATACAGTCGATCCCGAACTTGTCATGGATCTGTTTGCCGATGGTGGTGTTGAGGTCGTGGAAGGCAGGCAGGCAGTGCATAAAGCGGCACTGTTCACCCGCGTTGTCCATCAGCGCCTTGTTCACCCGATAGGGGCTGAGGTCGCGGATGCGCTCCTCCCAAACTTCATCGGGTTCTCCCATGCTGACCCATACATCGGTGTAGATCACGTCGGCGTTCTTCGTCGCCGTCATGGGATCTTCGATGAATTCGAGCACAGCGCCGGTCTCTTTCGCGATCGCTCGGCACTGAGCGACCAGCTCCTCGCTCGGGAAATACTTCTTCGGCGCGCAGGCGACAAAGTGCATGCCCATCTTCGCACAGCCGACCATCAGCGAGTTGCCCATGTTGTAGCGCGCGTCGCCCATATAAACCAGCTTCTTACCTTTAAGATCACCGAAATGCTCACGGATGGTGAGGAAGTCGGCGAGGATCTGGGTGGGGTGGAACTCGTTGGTCAGCCCGTTGTAGACGGGAACGCCCGCGTATTTTGCCAGCTCCTCGACGATCGTCTGACCGAAGCCGCGATACTCGATCGCGTCATACATACGTCCCAGCACCCGCGCGGTATCGGCGATACTCTCCTTCTTGCCGATCTGCGAACCCGAGGGGTCGAGATAGGTCGGGTGCATGCCGAGATCAGCCGCCGCCACCTCAAAGGCACAGCGGGTGCGGGTCGAGGTCTTTTCGAAGATCAGCGCGATGCTCTTGCCCTCGCACAGGCGGTGCGCTATACCCGCCTTTTTCTTCGCCTTTAAATCGGCGGCAAGGTCGATCAGCCCCGCGATCTCGTCGGGGGTAAAGTCCAGCAGTTTCAAGAAATGTTTGTCTTTCAGATTCATGTCAGCACCTCGGTTGCTTTTTAGTCGGGAGTGAGGAGTTAGGAATTCCTCATTATTTCAACGCTTCTATGATCACATCCACAGCCTTTTCGAGCTGTTCTGTCGGGATATTCAGCGGGGGCAGTAATCTCAGCTTTTCCTTAGCGGACAGGCAGAGGACGCCCTTTTCCATGCATGCCGAAAGAACCTCGGACACGGGCTTTTTCGTCGTGATGCCGATCATCAGACCCAGTCCGCTGACCGCATAGCCCGCTTCTTCGATCCTCGATCGGATATATGCGCCCTTCTCGGCGACTTGAGCCAAAAACGCGTCGTCCATACGGCTGAGCACAGAGATCGCCGCCGCCGCGCAGACAGGGTTGCCGCCGAAGGTGGAGCCGTGGTCGCCGTAGGAAAGGACGTCGGCGACCTTGTCGCCCATCAGCGTCGCGCCCATCGGCAGGCCTGCCGCCAGTCCTTTGGCGGTGCTGATCACATCGGGCTGTACGCCGAAATGCATATACGAATACAGCTTGCCGGTCCTGCCGTTGCCGGTCTGTACCTCGTCGACCATGAAGACGATGTCGTTCTCATGACAGATCCGCTCGACCGCCTTGACGAAATCGGGGGTCAGCGCGTTGACGCCGCCCTCGCCCTGTACGGTCTCGATGAGGATACCCGCGACCTTGTTCTCCTTGACGAGCTTTTCAAGTCCTTCAACGTCATTCGGCTCGGCATAGAGAAAGCCTTCGGTCAGCGGGGTAAACTTTTCATGGAACGCGTCCTGTCCGGTCGCGGCTAATGTCGTCAGCGTCCTGCCGTGGAAGCTCTTGTTCAGCGTGATGATGTTGTAATACTCCGCGCCCTTATGATCGGCGGCGTACTTTCTCGCGACCTTCACGGCGCACTCGTTCGCCTCCGCGCCCGAATTGGAGAAAAACACCTTTTTCATGCCCGTGCGGGTGCAGAGGATCTCCGCCAGCTCCGCGCAGGGAGCGGTGTAATACAGGTTCGAGGTGTGCTGCAGGAGCTTTGCTTGATCGGCAACCGCCTGTGCCCACACGGGGTCGGAGTAGCCGAAGGCGTTCACGCCGATACCCGAGGTCATGTCGATATATTCTTTACCGCTGTCGTCATAGCAAAGGCAGCCCTCGCCCTTGACGATCGCGATATCGAAACGTTTGTATGTATGCGCTACATAGCGCTCGTCTGTCTCTTTGATACTCATGGTTTCTCCTTTCAGCCTCCCTTTGGTAAAGGGAGGTGGGCAAATTGCCGAACGAGGCAATTTGGTCGGAGGGATTGTATTAATCGCCAATTATCATGGCAACCTTATGATCATTCGGTTTCTTCCTTCGGTCGGTCAATTTTACAATCCCTCAGCCACTTCGTGACAGCTCCCTTTACCAAAGGGAGCCTTTTTACTTCTCGTCAGCCAGCACCATCGTGCCCGCGCCTTCGTCGGTCATCAGCTCCATCAAGATGGAGTGGGGCACTCTGCCGTCCATGATGATGACCTTCTGCACGCCCTTGTAGATCGCCTCGATACAGCAGCCGACCTTGGGGATCATGCCGCCCGAGATCACGCCGTCGCGGTAGAGGGTCTGGGCTTCACTGACGGTGATCTGGGGGATCAGACTGTCGGGGTCATCCTTGTCCTTCAAGATCCCCGCGATGTCGGTCATCATGATCAATCTCTCCGCCTTGATCGCGCCCGCGATGTATGCCGCGGCGGTGTCGCCGTTGATGTTATAGGCGTTGCCGTCCTTGTCACAGCCGATGGTGGACACGACGGGGATATAGCCCTTTTCAAGCAGATCCATGATCGGCTCGGGACGGATGTTCACGACGTTGCCGACGTAGCCTAAGCGTTCATCCTTCATCTCGGCTTCGATCAGCCTGCCGTCCATACCGGAGATACCCATCGCCTGACCGCCCTTAGACTCGATCAAGTTGACCAGCGTCTTGTTGACCTTGCCCGAGAGCACCATCTGGACGATGTCGACGGTCTCTTTGTCGGTGACGCGCAGACCGTCCACGAACCGCGGCTCTTTGCCGAGCTTCTCCATCATATCGTTGATGTCGGGACCGCCGCCGTGCACCAGCACGACCTTCACGCCGATCAGCCACAACAGGACGATATCCTGCATGACCTGCTGTTTTAATTCCTCATTGATCATGGCGTTGCCGCCGTATTTGACGACGACGATCTTGCCGTTATACTTCTTGATATACGGCAGAGCGGCGCACAGCACCTCCGCCCTGTCAGCGTTAGATAAGTTTTTCATAGTGTCCTCCTTATCCTCCCTTTGGTAAAGGGAGGTAAGTCGGCGTTCAGCCGACTCGGAGGGATTGCATTATTTGATCGACCGTAGGGAGAAACCAAAGAAAAAAGGTTGGTCGCTACGCTCCGTTTGTACAATCCCTCACCCGCTCCCGCGGGAGCTCCCTTTACCAAAGGGAGCCTTAAGTCCGATAATCGCCGTTGATCTTGACATAATCATAGGTCAAGTCGCAGCCCCACGCGGCGGAGCTGTATTCGCCGTCGTTCAGATCAACCGATATCTCGATCTCTTTCTCGAGCAGGATCTCCTTCGCCTTTTCTTCGCTGAATTCGATCCCCGCGCCGTTTTTGCAGACGGCGATCGTGCCTTTATCGCTCTTGAAGCTGACGCCGATCTTGTTGACGTCCACCGCCGCGCCCGAGTAGCCGATCGCGCACAGCACGCGGCCCCAGTTCGCGTCCGCGCCGAACATCGCCGCCTTTAACAGGCTGGAGCAGATGACGGACTTCGCGACGGTTTTCGCGATATCTAATGCTTTTGCGCCGCTGACCTTACATTCGAGCAGCTTGGTAGCGCCCTCGCCGTCGCCCGCGATCATGCGGCATAATGCGACGGTCACGGTGTTGAGCGCCTTCATAAAGGTCGAGTAATCCTCGCCCTCAGAAGTGATCTCCGCGTTGCCGGCAAGACCGTTCGCAAGCACCGTCACCATATCGTTGGTAGAGGTGTCGCCGTCGATGGAGATCATGTTGAAGGTGTTTTGGATATCGCCCGAGAGCGCCTTTTGGAGCAGTTCGGGAGCGATCGCGCAGTCTGTCGTGATGAACACCAGCATGGTCGCCATGTTCGGATGGATCATGCCCGAGCCCTTGGCGATACCGCCGATACGGCAGATCTTGCCGCCGCAGGTGAACTCGACCGCGACTTCCTTCGCGATCGTGTCGGTCGTCATGATACCGAGCGCCGCTTCGTGGCTGCCGTCATCACTGAGCTTAGCGACCAGCTCATCCATGCCGTTTTGGATCGGCTCAAGGCTCAGCGGCTGTCCGATGACGCCTGTGGACGCGACGACGACGTCGCTTGCGCTGATGGCTGTTTTCTCAGCAACTAATTGTGCCATACCCTCGGCGATCTCGATACCGTCAGCGTTGCAGGTATTGGCGTTGCCGGAGTTGCAGATAACCGCCTGCGCCCTGCCGTCCTTGATATGCGCCTTGGTAACGGTCAGGGGAGCGCCCTTGACGAGGTTCGTGGTATAGACCGCCGCCGCCGAGCAGGGAACGTCGCTCATGATCAGCGAGAGGTCGTTTTTACTTGTATTTCTGCGGATACCACAGTGGATGCCCGACGCCTTGAAGCCCCGAGCCGCGGTCACACCGCCGTTGATCAGTTTCATCATATATCTTCCTTCTTTCGGAGTGCATTAGCCTCCCTTTGGTAAAGGGAGGTGGGTTCGCGTTAAGCGAACTCAGAGGGATTGCATATATTGATTGAGTGAAACGAGCAACTAATTATTTATTTGGTTGGTCGCTACGCTCCTTTTGTACAATCCCTCACCCGCTCCCGCGGGAGCTCCCTTTACCAAAGGGAGCCTTATATTACCAAGCCTTC
>CADAUE010000003.1 GCA_902790985.1 uncultured Ruminococcus sp. | reverse complement strand
TATTGCGGAGAATTCCGCATAACTGCGTTGTCAGTCTTGACAGGCGCCAGCCTGCCTGCGCCCTCCGCCTTGTTATGCGAAATTCTCCGCTAATATCTTCTTAAAGCTTTTATTGCTACTTAGTATCTGAATATTTCTGTTGCATAGCGTGTCAGCCGTGTGTTATAATGCAATTGTATAACACACGGCTGATCTCAGCTGTTATCATTCGGAGGAAAAAGATATGGATGAAAAAATGTTAAAGCGCATTACCAAAGCCATCACCAACCTGCGCAACAATAATATGGCGGCATACTATGTTGAGACCAAGGACGAGGTCGTCCCTCTCCTAAAGACCTTGATGAACGAGGGAGAGACCGTTACCCACGGCGGCTCCGAGACCCTCAAGGAGTGCGGTGTGACCGAGCTGTTGAACTCCGGCGCATACAACTACCTCGATCGCTCCAAGGCGCAGTCACCCGAAGAGGTGGAGGAGATCTACCGCAAGGCGTATTTTGCCGATACCTACCTCGCTTCTGCCAACGCTGTGACCGAGGGAGGTCTTCTGTTCAATGTCGACGGCAACTCCAATCGCGTCTCGGCGATCCTCTACGGACCCAAGCAGGTGGTGTTCATCTGCGGCTGCAACAAGATCGTTCACGATCTGGACGAAGCCGTCCTCAGACTCAAGACCGTCGCGGCTCCCAAGAACACCAAGCGTCTGAACTGCGCGACCTACTGCGCGAAAGAGGGCGAATGTCTCGCGATGGGACGCGACGCCTCTTATATGTGCGACGGCTGCCGCAGCCCCCAGCGAATCTGCTGCAACTACGTCGTTTCCGCGCTCCAGCGCCACAAAGACAGATTGAAGGTCATCATCGTCGGCGAAGAACTCGGCTACTGATCTTTGATGTACGGCAGGAAGAACCTGCCGATGGTTACTGACAGTCGCTGTCGGATCTGTTCTCGGCATGAGAACCGTTGTCGTTCTGTACGCTGTCGGTCATGTTGTTATCGGACTGATTCTGATAACCCTTTGTATTCTGATCTTGATTCTTTTTAGTATTCTTTTTGCTCTTGCTCATTGTATCCACCTCCTTTATTCAAAGGTAGTTTACCCGAAAGAAGGCGATTTATCATGAAACTGAACGATTATTTTGAACGGATGAAAACCGTGCCCGGCGTTGACTACGACCGTTTTCTCGAGACGGTGGACAAGCCGCCGTACAAAGCAATCCGCGTCAATACGCTGAAGATCCAGCCCGAGGAGCTTTTGCCGCTCTTGCCGTTTGTTGGGGAACAGGTTCCGTTCTGCGACACAGGTTTCTATGTCAGCGCGGACAAGCTCGGTAAGCACCCGCTCCACCACGCCGGTGCGTTCTATGTGCAGGAGCCCAGCGCAATGTCCGCGGTCACCGCTCTCGGCGTAGAGCCGGGCGACAGGGTGCTCGATCTGTGCGCGGCGCCCGGCGGTAAAAGCACCCAGATCGCCGCGGCATTGTCCGGTACGGGACTGCTCTGGGCAAACGAGATCGTTCGCCCCCGCGCCCACATCCTGCTCTCGAACATCGAGCGCATGGGCGTCAAGAACGCCGTCGTTTCCAACATGTCGCCCGATGTGCTGTGTCCTCGGCTTGAGGGCTTCTTCGACAAAGTGCTGGTCGACGCTCCCTGTTCGGGTGAGGGCATGTTCCGCAAGGACAAAGAAGCGATCTTCGAGTGGTCGGTGGAGCACAGCCTTTCCTGTGCCGAGCGCCAGAAAGCGATCATGAACTCCGCCGCGAAAGCCGTTCGGCCGGAGGGCGTGCTGGTCTACTCCACCTGCACCTTCTCTCCCGACGAGAACGAGGGCGTGGTAGAGAGCTTCCTGCAGGACAACCCCGATTTCGAGCTGATCGACACCGGCTGCAAATTCGGCACAAAGACGCTGAAATACGCCACGCGTGTCTATCCATATGACGGCGGCGAGGGCCATTTTGTCGCGAAGTTCCGAAAGACTAAGGGCAGAGCCTACAAGGGCGCGATGTACCGCTATGTCGAGCCGCCTAAGGAAGAACGTCTGGAGATTGAAAAGTTCCTCACGGACATCCTCCGCAACCCGAGCTTCCATCATTACCACGTGATCGACGACCGCATCCTCAACCTGCCGAACCCCGATCTTCTGCCCGATCTCGAGGGCATGAATATCCTGCGCGCGGGCGTTAAGCTCGGCGACTTCAAGAAAAACCGCATCGAACCCCACCACAACCTCGCTACCTCCCTTACTCCCTACGAGTTCAAAAGAAGGCTGATCATGGGCTGCGACGATCTGATCACCGCGCGCTATATCAGCGGCGAGGAGCTGGAGATCGACAACTGGATCAACGGCTGGGGCGTCGCGACGGTCAACGGCATCACGCTGGGACTGGGCAAGGCGGTCAACGGTCATTTGAAGAACAAGTACCCGAAAGGACTGCGTACCCTCGCATGGAAAGACTTACAGATATAAGCAATATCCGCGATATCCTCTCGCGCCACGGTTTCACTTTCTCAAAGGCTCTGGGACAGAATTTTCTGATCAATCCGTCTGTCTGTCCGCGTATGGCTGACGCAGCGGTACAGAGCGTTCCTACGGACGCGCCTGTCGGTGTGTTGGAGATCGGCCCCGGTATCGGCGTGCTGACCAACGAGCTGTTGAAAAGAGCGGAGAAGGTCGTCGCCGTGGAGCTGGACAAACGACTGCTCCCCGTGCTTGCTGAGACCCTCGCGGAATATGACAATTTAAAAGTCATCAACGCCGATATCCTCGATCTCGATCTGCATACGCTGATCGCGGAGGAATTCGGCGGCATGGATGTGGTCGTCTGTGCCAATCTCCCGTACTACATCACCTCGCCTGTCATCATGAAGCTGCTGGAAGAAAAGCTCCCGATCCGCTCCGTCACCGTCATGGTGCAAAAGGAGGCGGCAGTCCGCCTGTGCGCCGAGCCCGGTACGCGCGACAGCTCCGCTATCACAGCGGCGGTGCGCTACTACTGCGATCCCGAGCTGCTGTTCCATGTGTCGGCAGGCTCGTTCATGCCTGCGCCGAAGGTAGACTCGGCGGTGATCGGGCTGCAGCTCCATGAGCCTTCGGTACATCCGAAGAACGAAAAGACCTTCTTCAAGGTCATCAAGGGATCGTTTGCTCAGCGCCGCAAAACGGTGCTCAATTCACTTTCTTCCTCTCTTTCTCTTGACAAGCAGAAGATGCGTGATATACTAAAGGCAGCGGGGGTAGAAGAGAACGCCCGCGCCGAAAGACTGACTCTGCAAGACTTCTCAAACATCGCCGACGCGTTGTATGATTCTGATCTCGAAAAACGATAGATATTGTTCCCCTTTTTGAGATCGGTACAGAAACGGAGTAACTATATGGAAAAGAAGAATTTTATCATCTTGATCGTCTTGATCGCCCTGCTCGCCGTCAGCATCCTGCTGATGAGCATTTCTCTGCTCCTGTCCGAGCGCCTGTTCGGTCAGGTGTCCAGCTACATCGCGATCGCCTGTGTGATCGTCACGCTGGTCGGCGTGGTGATTGTCATTCGCATGAACCGTAAGAACAGGGACAAGGATGATCTCGATGACTGATACATTTTGATATTCGCACCGCTGAGCGATCAGCGGTGCTTTTTTGTTTGATAGGCAACTGTAACAGAGCAAGAGCATATGATTGGTAAAGGCGCTGTATTGATAAATTGTCATTGTGAGGGTTTGACACGCGTGTCGGTCTGCGCCAACCTCAACCGATCCATGTGGTATATTCCGCCCCGATTTCGCATATATTCTATCAGCATATTGTAAGGAGCGAAAACTATGGAATATCATCTGACGAAGAACACGATCACCCAGCCGCGTTATGTGCTGGACACCGTCTGTGAGCAGGCGGTGGATATCGACCTAACCCTGCCCGATTACTGTCCCGATATCGAGCGGATCTTATCGTGTGCATTGAACCCGAAGATCTATCTCGCAAACGTCAGCGGTGACCGCTTGAACGTCGAAGGCGCCTCCTGTGTGCGGATCATGTACCTCGACGGCGACAGCGGCTGTATCCGTTCGTACGAGCATAGCCAGCCTTTTTCGGAGAGTCTCCCGCTGAAAGAATCGCCCTCCGACTGCGCGATCTTCATCGACGCAAAGCCCGAGTATCTCAACTGCCGCGCCTTAAGTCCGCGCAAGCTCAGCCTGCACGGAGCCTTTTCGTTGTACGCGAAGGTCGCCGCCAAGGGCGATTCCGACTACTGTACCTATGACGGCGACGACGATCTTCAGGTCAAGAGTGAAGCGCTTGACCTGTTCATGCTGAACGGCTTGTGCAGCGACAGCTTCACGGTGCAGGAGGACATCCCGCTCTCGGGCAAAGAGGTCAGCGCGGTACTCAGCCACCGTCTGACCGCGCGGATCACGGAGATGAAAGCGATCCGCGACAAAATCATGCTCAACGCGGAGCTGAAGCTGGAACTGCTTTATCTCAGCGGTATAGAAAAGAAAGAACCCGCCTGTATGTCCTACAGCCTGCCTGTGTCGCGCGTCATCGACTGTGAGGGCGCGGATGAAAACGCCGTGATCGACGGCGATCTGAGCGTGATGAGCTGTGAGCTCCGGTTGTCCGACGACGCGCTGGACGGCTCCGCGCTTTTGGCGCTTGACGCCAAGCTCGGCTTTTCCGCTCTGTGCTATATGAAAAAACAGGTTGATATCATCTGTGACGCGTTTTCGACGGACCGCGACGTAGAACTGAGTGTGAAGCCCTTCTCCTGTATGCCGCAAGTTGCCTGCCTCAGCTTCACCGACGTCGCTAAAACCGACCTCTCCGTTGACGATGAGATCGGACGGATCCTCGACGTCCACTGTGAGAAGATCACTTCCTCTGCGCTGAACGCCGACGGTGCGCTCAAGCTGCATACCAAGCTCTGTGTCGGCATCCTCTTTGAGACTGCCGAGGGTGAGACCCGCTATATCGAGCGTGACGCCGAGTTTGTCTATCAGCCCGATTGCGGCGGCTGTGACGAGGTGCTGCGGCTGAAAGCTGCTGTCGACAGTTTGAGCTATCGTCTGACCGACAGCCGGAGGCTCGAGCTGCGCGCGGAGCTAAGCTATCGGCTGACCCTCTGCTGCCGCAAAAGCTGTTCCGCTGTCAAAGCCGTTTCCGCCGATGATGACGCCGCTGTCAAGGAGAAGGACGGCTCTCTGATCCTCTATTACACCGACAAGGGCGACCGTGTCTGGGATATCTCAAAACGCTTTTCCTCCCGACCGTCCGATATCATCGCCGAAAACGCTCTTGAGGGCGATACGGTCGGCGAGGGTGTGATGCTTCTGATCCCCTCGGCATAAATACGCCTGACCGTTCATATAACTTACTATCAAGTGTTACGGAGGACATCATGAAAGAGAGAAGCATTTATAAAGATATAGAGAACCGTACCGGCGGTGATATCTATATCGGCGTGGTCGGACCGGTGCGGACGGGCAAATCGACCTTCATCAAGCGGTTCATGGATACGCTGGTATTGCCACACATCACCGACGATAATCTGCGCGAGCGCGCCACCGACGAGCTGCCCCAAAGCTCCGCGGGCAGGACGATCATGACAACCGAGCCGAAGTTCGTGCCCGAAAACGCCGTCCCGATCACCCTGGAGGACAACGCCCGTCTGAGCGTGAGGATGATCGACTGCGTCGGTTACATCGTCGAGAGCGCGATGGGTTACATCGAGGAGGACGGCGAACGGATGGTGCATACGCCGTGGAGCGAAGCGGAAATGCCGTTTCGAAAAGCCGCCGAGCTGGGGACTAAGAAGGTCATCACCGACCACAGCACCATCGGCGTGATGGTCACGACCGACGGCTCGATCGGCGACATCGATCGCGAGGACTACGTCAGAGCGGAGGAACGCGTCGCCGCTGAGCTGGCGGCGTCGGGAAAACCGTATATCATCCTGCTCAATACCACAGCCCCCGAGAGCGTGTCATCCTCTGCGCTTGCGAACGATCTGAGCCGCAGATACGGCGCTCCGGCGATCCCCGTCGACTGCGCCATGATGGACGAGAACACCGTCAAGGGGATCCTCGCGTCGATCCTGTTCGAGTTCCCGATCCGCGAGATCCATATCGACCTTCCCTCCTGGCTTAAGGGGCTCGATCAAGACAACTGGCTGCGCGCCGAAGTGTTTACCGCGATCCGTGAACGTGCCGGGGAGCTTCACAAGATCCGCGAGGTACAGGATATGACTGCACAGCTCGCCGAGAGCGAGCATGTCGAATCAGCTCAGCTCAGCGAGATGGATCTCGGCAGCGGCAGGGCGGATATCACGATACGGTTGCACGGTGAGCTGTTCTATCGTGTGTTGAGCGAGAAAAGCGGTATCGAGATCAGCGACGAGCGTGAGCTGATGGCGTGTATCTGCGAGCTGTCAAAGTCAAAGCAGAACTACGACCGTATCGGAAAAGCGTATGAGGACGTCCTCGAAAAGGGCTACGGTATCGTCATGCCTACGATGGAGGAATTGAGTCTTGAAGAGCCCGAGATCGTGCGCCAGAGCGGCAAGTACGGCATCCGTCTGAAGGCGAGCGCACCATCCATCCATATGATGCGCGTCTGCACGACCGCCGAGGTCACGCCGATCGTCGGATCGGAGCAACAGAGCGAGGAGCTGGTGACCTATCTGCTCCGCGAGTTCGAGGAAAGCCCCGCGAAGATCTGGGACAGCAATATTTTCGGCAAGTCGGTCAGCGATCTTGTCAACGAGGGTCTGCACAACAAGCTCTATCGTATGCCCGAGAAGGCACGGCTCAAGATAGGGGAGACGGTGGAGAAGATCATCAACGACGGGTGCAACGGTCTGATCTGTATCATTCTTTGAGAGAAAGACTTCCTTTCGGGGAAGTCTTTTTTATTTAGTATAATTTATGTGAAAATTAAGGTTGAAATTTGTCCGTCACAGGTGTATACTATATGATAGATTATTATGGGATAGTTTGTGTAGCGATTTAAAGAATCATACACCGATCGTCCCTTACCCAGACTAGGAGGCTTATTATATGGGTGATAATTTTACCTTGTCGATTACCATCCTGCTGACAGGCTTTGCCGTCGTCTTCGCGGTGCTGTTGATTTTGATCGGCATCATCAAGGGCTACGGTACCATCATCTTCAAGATCCAGAACCGCAGCAGAGAGAAAAAAGCGAACCGCAACGCGGATCTGCCGAAGGTAGAGCGTGAAGACTTGCCCGCTCCCGCCGTGATGGTAGAAGCGTCCGACGGTACCGATGACGACGAGCTGATCGCCGTGATCTCGGCGGCGGTCTACGCGATGTACTCCTCGTCCGACGTTCGCATCAAGAGCATCCGCAAAGCCCCGACACGCGGCAGCGCATGGCGCAGCGCGGGACTTTCGGACAACGTCAGACCGTTTTAAGGGGAGGTTCACATGGAGATTTTAAACGGATTTTTAGAAGCCATCAAGGGCTTGTGGACGGATTCCGGCTTCACACAGCTCGGCTGGCAGAATTATGTGATGATAGGCGTCGCGTGCGTACTGCTGTACCTCGCGATCAAAAAGCAGTATGAGCCGCTGTTGCTCCTGCCTATCGCTTTCGGTATGCTGCTCGTCAACCTGTATCCCGCGATCATGGGCGCTCCCTCGACCGAGCTGATCGAGTGTTCGGCGTATGAAGCGGCGCACCAGGGACAGGTGATCAGCTACGCGACGACGACCCTCGACGGGGTTCAGTACTATAATGTCCCGACCTACGGCGGCCTGCTCTATTATTTGTACCAGGGCGTCAAGCTCGGTATCTATCCTCCGCTGATCTTCCTCGGTATCGGCTGTATGACCGACTTCGGTCCGCTGATCGCGTCGCCTAAGAGCTTTATCCTCGGCGCGGCTGCCCAGATCGGTATCTTCATCACCTTCATCGGTGCGATCGTCCTCGGCTTCACTCCCGCACAGGCAGGCGCGATCGGCATCATCGGCGGCGCTGACGGGCCTACGGCGATCTACGTTACCTCAAAGCTCGCCCCCGAGCTGCTCGGACCGATCGCGGTCGCGGCATATTCCTATATGGCGCTTGTCCCGATCATCCAGCCGCCTATCATGAAGCTGCTCACCACTAAGAAGGAGCGCTCTGTCGTGATGGGTCAGCTCCGACCCGTATCTAAGCTCGAGAAGATCATCTTCCCGATCATCGTCGTTATCATCGTCGCGATCGCGTTGCCCTCCGCGGCTCCGCTGGTCGGTATGCTGATGCTGGGTAACCTCTTCAAAGAGAGCGGCGTTGTCGAGCGTATCAGCAAGACCGCTCAAAATGAGCTGATGAATATCATCACCATCTTCCTCGGCACCACCGTCGGCGCTACCGCGACCGGTACCGTGTTCCTCACCCCCAAGACCCTCGGTATCATCGCCCTCGGACTGATCGCGTTCTGTATGGGTACAGCCTGCGGCGTTCTGTTCGGTAAGCTGATGTACAAATTCTCCGGCGGCAAGATCAATCCTCTGATCGGTTCAGCCGGCGTATCCGCCGTACCGATGGCGGCGCGTGTTTCCAACAAGGTCGGCCAGGAAGAGAATCCCGGCAACTTCCTGTTGATGCACGCGATGGGTCCGAACGTCGCCGGCGTTATCGGTTCAGCCGTAGCGGCAGGCGTTCTGCTCAGCGTTCTGGGATGATCAATGATTGTTTTCGACAGCCTCCTTACGGGGGCTGTTTTTACTTCCAATCTATCGTCTGAGACAGCGTGTAATTTGTCGAATTGGAAAAATATCTTTCCTATAATTCTAAATAGGAATAATAACGCTGTGCTTTCAGCTATAATATATAATGATTAAATAGGGGAGTGTCCCCATTTCGCCGTTGTTTGTACGGCGCTAATCTATCCTACAGGAGGATTTTATGAAGAAGCAAATGACGATCGCCGATCTGCTTCAGATTTTTCTGCAGCACATCAAGCTGATCATTGCCGTTACGCTGCTCGGCGCGGTGTTGGCGTTTCTGTACGTTACCTTTATGGTGACGCCGATGTATTCGACCAGCGCTTTGATCATGGTTCAGAACGGCAGTACCTTAGAGGGCGATATTTCTACTTCAACTTCATCCAATCTCGCCAACGAGAAGATCAACATGAACGATATCTCGTCATCCCAGACGCTCGCAAACACCTGTTCGACCCTGTTCACGGTCGATCCGGACATGAAGAGCATCATCAGCGGAGCGACTATCTCCATCAGCGTTATCGAGGAATCCTATTTCCTGCGGATCAGCTCTACCTCTTCCGATCCGCACACCGCCGCCAATATCGCCAACCTCGTCGCGAACACCGCGCCGCAGGTATTCCGAAAGTATTTCGGCGACGCCGGTCGTGTCGATACGGTAGAAGAAGCCGGCGTACCGTCCAAGCCGTCCTCTCCCGACGTCAAGAAATATGTGCTGATCGGTTTGCTGGCAGGTCTGGTCGTATCACTGGTGATCTCCTTCCTGATCGAGATCATCGATACCACGATCAAGCCCGGCGACGATCTTTACAAAGAGTATGAAGTACCTGTATTCGCTGAGATCGTAGACTTTGATTCGGAAGGCGGTGCGAGGAAAAAATGAAACTGATCAAGAACAACAAGCGTACAGCGGCTGAAAACGAAGCTGAGAAGGCAAAAAACGTCTTAACGTCCGATTCCAAATTCGCTATCGTCGAGGGCTACAAGATCGCCCGTACCAATCTGATGTTCTCTCTGACGACCCAGGACAACAACTGCGTCGCGATCACCTCGTGGTCAAAGGGCGAGGGCAAGAGTACCGCGACCGTCAATCTGGCGATCTCCTTCTCTAAGATGGGCAAGCGCATCCTGCTGATCGATACCGACCTGCGCCGCCCGAATCTGCATAATCTGTTAAAGCTGAAGAACGATACCGGTCTTTCCGACGTGATCGGAAAGTTCGGAGATTTCCGAAACGCTGTCCATCATAACGTTATTCCGGATCTCGATGTTCTGACATCCGGAGCGATCCCTCCCAACCCCTCCGAGCTTCTGGCGTCGTCGGTGTTTGCCGATCTCGTCAAGAACGCGAAAGAGGAGTATGACTATGTCATCATGGATACGCCTCCTCTTGGCGTCGTCGCCGATACCTTGCTGCTAAAGGATTTTGTGGGCGGCTATGTGCTGGTCGTACGCGAGCGTGTCACCACCCACGGCGATATCGAGAATTCGCTGCAAAATATCCGTTTAGCCGATTCCAAGATACTCGGATTTTTGAAAGTCGGCTGTGAGATGCGCTCCGGCAGATATAACAGACGCCGAGGTCTGGGCGGCAACTACAACTATTACTATTACAAGTAAAATGTTCTTAAAGCCTCTTCTGTTTTGCTGGAGAGGCTTTTGTGTTATTGCAGCCGGCGCGAAAAAGACATCTGCGGTGAAATATTTCACAGAGAATGCGCCGATTTAGCACGCTGAAGTATTCATCTTTACGAATTTTGCAGGATTTTGATAAAAGTGTTGCAAAACTAGCTGCTTTGGTATATTATATAGAAGCAAATGAAGATGTTTTTTGCAAGATTATACCGATATCCTGTGAAACAACAGCGGTATTCAGATAAGGAATGGTGCATGATGTTATACCAAGATTATTCGAGAGAGCAGCGTGACGCGGAGCTTTCTCAGTTATGGGATGAATTCAATCAGATCAAGGCGCAGGGGCTGAAGCTGAATATGGCGCGCGGCGTTCCCAGCACCGACCAGCTCGCTCTTTCTTTGGGCGTTTTGGATATCCTCCATTCGGCTGCTGACTGCAACGCCTCCGACGGTACCGACTGCCGCAACTACGGCGTTCTCGACGGTATCCCCGAGTGCAAGCGCATGATGGCGTCGATGCTGGGCTGCGAGCCCGAGAGGATCATGATCGGCGGCAACTCTTCCTTGAATATGATGTTCGATACGATCGCCTGCTTCATGAACTGCCCCGTCGTGCCCGGTACCCCCGCGTGGGCGTTGGTAGCCGACCGCAAGTTCCTCTGTCCCGTACCCGGTTATGATCGCCACTTCGGTATCACCGAGTATTTCGGTTTTGAGATGATCCCCGTTCCGATGGATGAGAACGGACCCGATATGGATAGGGTCGAGGAGCTTGTGAAAGACCCCTCTGTGAAGGGTATGTGGTGCGTCCCGAAGTATTCCAACCCCACCGGCGTTTCTTATTCCGATGAGGTCGTCCGCCGTATCGCGGCTTTGGAGCCAGCGGCTCCCGATTTCCGCGTGATGTGGGACGACGCGTATTGTATCCATGATCTGACCGACGATCATGACGAGATCCTCAATATCTTTGATGAGTGCGAAAAGGCGGGTCATCCCGATCTTGCGATCGCGTTCTGCTCTACCTCCAAGATCACCTTCCCGGGTTCCGGTATCGCGGCGATGGCTTCCTCCGAGAACAACATGAAGGTCATCAAAAACAAGTATAAATACCAGACTATCGGTTATGATAAGCTGAACATGCTGCGCCATGTTCGATTCTTCGGCGATTTTGACGGCATGAAAGCCCATATGAAACGCCACGCAGAGGTGCTCAGACCCCGTTTTGAGATCGTTCTCAAAAAACTGAGCGAACAGCTCGAGCCCTACGGTATCGTATGGTACAACCGTCCCCGCGGCGGCTACTTTGTCTGTGTGAATGTGATGGATGGCACCGCCAAGCGCGTTGTCGCGCTGTGCAAGGAGGCAGGTGTGATCCTCACCGGCGCGGGCGCGACCTATCCCTACGGCAACGATCCGCATGACAGCAACATCCGTATCGCGCCGTCTTTCCCGTCCCCCGAGGAGCTGTCCAGCGCGATGGATATCTTCTGCATCTGCGCGCGTATCGCGGCACTTGAGAAGCTGAACGTTTGAGGCAAAACCGAATCTTTATGAGAGCAGTTCTTCGGAGCTGCTCTTTTATTGCTACTTAAAATAAAAAGATAATTCCTTACAAGAATTAACTGTCTGATATAATTCTAATCTCGAATTATATCACCTTGATATTTCTTTGACAGAATAATGAATATTTTGAAATCTTAAATACTTTATTGACTTTTCACAGAGAAGTCTGTATAATTGATATGTTATTGTGGATTTTTATATTGGTGCTCTAGCGTCTGACGCACAGGAGGGCTGACATAAAAACCCCTAGAAGAACAGAAAATAAAATGGAGGTCCAAGGCATGAAAAGAATTTCTAAGCCTGTATTCTTCATTGTCGCTATCCTGATCATAGCGTTTGCGTTCACCGCCTTTGCGGGGATCAAATACTATGACGGCGATATCCAGAAGACTGTGCTCAAGGGTATCGGCGACATCAGATGGGGAATTGACATCCGCGGCGGTGTAGAGGCTACCTTTAAGCCCGCAGGAGATATCGACGCCACGGATGAGCAGCTAGACTCTGCGAAATCGATCATTGAGACACGAATGGTCTCGAACGGTATCACTGACTACGAGATCTACTCCGACTACGGCAGCGACCGTATCATCGTTCGTTTCCCGTGGAAAGAGGACGACACCAACTTCGACCCGGTTTCGGCGGTCGACGAGCTCGCCGCTACAGCGAACCTGACTTTCCGCAACCCCTCCGGTGAGGTCGTCATGGACGGTTCCGCTGTCGAGAGCGCGCGTGTCGGTGTTGATACATCCAACCAAAGCTCCGGCAACCCGGGTCAGTATCTGGTACTCCTCGAGCTCAACTCCGAGGGCGCCAAGACCTTTGCCGATATCACGACCCAGTATCTCAACCAACAGATCTCGATCTACATGGACGAGACCATGCTTTCCAACCCGACTGTACAGAGCGTCATCTCCGACGGCTCCGCTCAGATCTCCGGTAACTTTGACGCGGAATCCGCGACAAAGCTCGCTAACCAGATCAACGGCGGTGCGCTGCCCTTCTCTCTGGAGGCAGCTTCCTACAGCGGTATCAGCCCGACCTTGGGTCAGAACTCTCTGACCGCTATGGGCTATGCGGCGATCATCGCGTTCATTCTGATCGCGCTGTTCATGATCATCCGTTATCGCGTACCCGGCTTTGTCGCGGTTATCGCGCTGGTCGGTCAGATGGCTCTGGCTGTCGCCGCGGTTACCCGTTACTTCAACGCGTTCAATTCCTTTACCATGACCCTGCCCGGTATCGCCGGTCTGATCCTGTCGGTCGGTATGGGTGTTGACGCGAACATCATCACCGCCGAGCGTATCAAGGAAGAGTTCCGTTCCGGCAAGACCCTCGATTCCGCGATCGAAAAGGGTACCAAGAACTCCTTGACCGCGATCATCGACGGTAACATGACCATCGTCATCGTATCGATCATCCTGCTCTTGGTATTCGGTCCGTCCAACATCCTGTCCTGGATCTTCGGCGAGTCCACCACCGGTACGATCTACGCCTTCGGTTATACCCTGTTGATGGGTGTTATCTCCAACTTCATCATGGGCGTATGGCTCTCCCGCGTCATGCTCAAGAGCATCTCCGGCGTGAATTTCCTGCGTAAAAAATGGTTGTTTGGAGGTGAGGGAAAATGAAAAAGGACTTAAACTTCATCGGTAAGAGCAAGATCTTCTTCGGCATCTCCCTCGCGATCATTGCCATCGGTATCATTTGCAACATCATCTTCGGCGCGACCCTCGATATCCAGTTCCGCGGCGGTACGATCGTCACCTACGGCTTTGTCGGTGAGATCGATCAGGAAGCGCTCAAGGATACGATCCAGTCCGCGACCCCCGAGAACCAGGTATCCTTCACTATTACCCAGGATATCATGAACAACACCGAGGATCAGCAGGCTTACTCCGTATCCATCCAGTTCTCCGGCAACGAGAGCGTCAGCTCCGAGGCTGTGGGCACGATCACCGATTCCTTGGAGGAGAAGTTCCCCGAGAACAACTTCCAGTATAAAGAGAACTCATCCGTCGAGGCGGCTATGGGTGTCAAATTCCTGTTAAAGTGTCTGACTGCGGTAGCGATCGCTTCTGTTCTGATGGTCATCTACGTTACCATCCGATTCAAGCGTATCGGCGGTCTGTCGGCAGGTGTGATGGCGCTGGTCGCGCTGTTCCACGATGTGGCGATGATCTACTTTATGTACGTCATCTTCCGTATGCCGATCGACTCAAACTTCATCGCGGTTGTCTTGATGATCATCGGTTATTCTCTGAACGACACCATCGTTATCTACGACCGTGTTCGTGAGGAACGCCGTATCGCAGGGCCTAAGGCGGATATCGCCGACGTGTTCAACCACAGCGCGAGCGCTGTTATGAGCCGTACCATCGCGACCTCTGTCACGACCTTGGTTGCGATCGGCACCGTCTATGTCGTTGCGTTGATCTTCAATCTGTCCTCGGTACAGGCTTTCGCCCTGCCGATGATGATCGGTATCGTATCCGGTTGCTATTCCTCGCTTTGTATCGCGGGTCCCCTGTGGGTCGCATGGAACAAGCGCGGCAGCAAGAAGAACGCGGAATAATCCCGAAAAGCACAAAGCACCGTTCGAAAGAGCGGTGCTTTTCTTATATCAAAAGATATTTTCCCATTTCAATACCTTGCGGTCGCGTATCGCGAGGATCTCGCGTTTGGCGCAAGCGGAGGTCGCGAGAAAATCGGATGTCGCTCCTGTCTGCGCGTAACGCCTGAGCATCGCGAGATCACACGAGATATGTTCCATCTCGCTGTGATACATGAAGATGTTAAAGATTCCGCTCTGCTTTTTGAAACGGTTGTCCAACCGCTCTGCTGCCGATTCTGCTTCGTAAACCAGATTATGCGCGATCTTCTCGTCCGCGTCGTCCAGCATTTTCACATACGCGTCGGCGTTGGATGTGACATAGATATACTCTATACCTCCCAACGCCAGTGAAAGGGCGATCATGATCAGCGCGATCCATCCACGTTTCATCCTTCGTCACCCTCCTCTTTGAGCTTGGCAAGCTCCTCCTTAAGATCCTCGCTCTGTATTCCGTTTTTGCTGATGTTGTCCGCTGTAAGGATGCTCAACGTACCGTTCGGCTCGATGATCCCGTATCGCACTTCGCTCTCGTCGCCGATCTCCTTTTCTCTGAGGAGCGAGTAGACGTCCTCACGGCTGATCCTGAGAAGCCGCAGCTGTGAGTCGATCATCTTCCCGTCTTTGATGACGACAATCGGGTGACCGCAGATCAGCGAACGAGCCTTACGGCTTTTCATCATGAGGAGCGATACCAACAGCTCGATCGCCGCGATCATCATGATGGGCACAAGGGAGTTCAAGAGCGGTCGCTCCGCGTTTTCGAGGGGGAGAGAGGCGACCTCCGAGATGATCAGCGTGATCACCAGCTCAGAGGTCTGCATATCGCTGACCTGCCGTTTTCCCATGATCCTCACGGCGGCGGTCACGATGATGTAGATCAGTACCGTTCTAATCAAAATCGTCAGCATATAATCACCGAGAATATCTTGTGATTTTTCACCAAAATTATGTATGCAATTTCTGCATGAAAAAATGCATATTTCTCTAAAAGGATTATAAATATACTGTGGTGGAGTATAATTATACCGTATATGTGAAAATATTATCACATGGCAAATTGACCGAGAAAGAAGGCTTATCATGAACAGCAGTCCGTATTCCGTTACACTGAAAAGACTGATCGATGAGATCGGTCTGACGAGCTACTATATGCCTGTTGATCCCGAGGAGGTTTTGGTCACCGTGTCGGATATCGACCGACCCGGACTGGAGCTTGTGGGACATCTTCAGTATTACGACAGACGCTACCTGATCGCCTTCGGTCTGACAGAAATGTCGTTTCTTGAATCTGAGTCAAATCAAAAACAGATCGACCAGCTCGAGCCGATCGTCAGTCAGATACCGCCCGCGATGATTGTAGCGCGCGATATCGAGCCGCTGCCCTCTATGATGGAGCTTGCGCGCAAGTACAAGGTGCCGATCCTGACGACCTCCGATACCACCTCCGACGTCCACGCGGCGATCGTGTCCTATTTGAACGTCGAGCTTGCCCAGCGTATCACGCGTCACGGCGTCTTGGTCGAAGTGTACGGCGAAGGTATTTTGCTGATCGGCGACAGCGGCGTCGGTAAGTCCGAGACCGCCATCGAGCTGATCAAGCGCGGCCATCGTCTGATCGCGGACGACGCGGTCGAGATCAAGCGCGTTTCCAAGCGTTCGCTGATTGGCTCATCGCCCGAGAACATCCGCCATTTCATCGAGCTGCGAGGTATCGGTATCATCAACGCGCGCCGCATCTTCGGCATCGGCGCGGTCAAAGTGTCTGAGAAGATCGACCTCGTCATCAACCTCGAGCTGTGGAACTCCAAGAAGGTCTACGACCGTATGGGTATGGACGACGAGTACATGGAGATCCTCGGTATCGAGATCCCCGTCGTGACCATCCCTGTCAAGCCCGGTCGAAACCTCGCCGTCATCATCGAGGTCGCCGCGATGAACCATCGCCAGAAGAAGATGGGCTATAACGGCGCCCAGGAGCTTCTCTCCAACCTCGGTATGGACATCAGCCCCGAGGACATCGGCAAGAAGAAGATAGATACAAACTGGTGAATGGTGAATAGTGTCGGGAAACGCTGAAGTGTTTTGGATTGATTGAGACGATTGTTTATAACTTATAAATGGGTGCGGGTGAAACCCACCTATCATTCCTAACTCCTAATTCCTAATTTGAAAGAGTGGAGTAATTCACATGAATTTTACAGATACATTAAGCAACAGCAATATAGCATACACCCTCAACGAGCCTATGTCTGCCCACACGACCTTCAAGATCGGCGGCGCGGCGGATATCATGATCACCGTGCAGAGCATCGACGAGCTGAAAACAGCTCTCTCTGCCTGCAAAGACAGCGATGTCCCCTTTATGATCCTCGGCAACGGCTCCAACCTCCTGGTGTCCGACGACGGTATCGAGGGCGCGGTCATCCTGCTTGACGGCGACTTCAAGGCGATCACCGTAGACGGAGAGACCGTCACCGCGGGCGCGGGCGCTAAGCTCTCTAAGCTCTGCACCGTGGCGCTGGACGAAGAGCTCAGCGGACTGGAGTTTGCCTACGGTATCCCCGGATCGGTCGGCGGCGCGATGTACATGAACGCCGGCGCCTACGGCGGCGAGATGAAGGATGTCGCCCTGAGCGTTACCGCCCTTACCGCGGACGGAGAAGTCAAGGAATATTCTTTGGAAGAATTAAACCTCGGCTACCGTACCAGCATTTTTAAGACTAACGGAGAAATAATTCTTTTTTCGAAATATCAACTACATAAAGGCGAGCGTTCCGCGATCAAAGCGCAGATGGACGATGTGATGAACCGCCGCAAGACCAAACAACCTCTCGAATATCCCTCCGCCGGTTCGGTGTTCAAGCGTCCCGAGGGCGCGTTTGCCGGAACACTGATCGAACAGTGCGGGCTCAAGGGCAGGACCGTCGGCGGTGCGCAGGTCAGCGAAAAACACGCCGGCTTCATCATCAACGTCGGCGGCGCGACCTGCGACGACGTCATGAACCTCGTCAAGCTGGTGCAGGACGTTGTCAAGACCGAGACCGGCTATTTCTTAGAGCGCGAGATCATCCGAACAGGACGGTGAACCGATAGTATGGAATTTGTTATTTTGACCGGCTTATCCGGCGCGGGCAAGACCAACGCCCTGCACGCGATGGAGGACAGCGGCTATTACTGTGTCGACAACCTGCCGCCGACCCTCTTGGGTACGTTCTACGATCTCTGTGAGACCGCTACCGATAACCGTATGAAAAAGGTTGCCGTAGTAGCGGACGCCCGATCCGGCGAGATGTTCGCCGATATCCCCGACGTCCTCGCCGCGCTGCGCGGGGACGGCAAACGCTTCAAGATCCTGTTCCTCGACGCCCGTCCCGACATTCTGTTAGTGCGCTTCAAGGGCACGCGCCGTAAGCATCCGCTGATCAGCGAGATCACCTCCGGTTCCATCGAAGAAGCGGTAGAGCTCGAGGAAGAGCTGATGAAGGGCGTCAAGGCGATGGCGGACTACGTCGTGGACACGACGATGATGAACCCGAACCAGCTCAAAGAGCGCGTCACGACCCTTTTTACCGCCGAAGCGGGCGATACCCTGCTTGTCACCTGCATGTCTTTCGGCTATAAGTACGGCATCCCGCCCGAAGCGGACCTCGTGTTCGATGTACGCTGTCTGCCGAACCCCTTTTACGTCAAGGAGCTCAAGTCTCTGACGGGTCTTGACGAAGCGGTGCGCGACTACATCCTCGGCTTCGATATCACCGGTCGGTTCATGGAGAAGCTCTATACCTTCATGGATTTCACCCTGCCGCTGTATCGACAGGAGGGCAAGAGCGAGCTGGTGATCGGCGTAGGATGTACGGGCGGAAAACACCGTTCCGTCACCGTCGCCCGACTGCTCAATGCCCATTTTCTCGAAAACGGACAAAAGTCCTCCATTCACCACAGAGATATCTGGAAAGCATAACCTTTCAACAAGAACTAAGAGTGAAGAATGATGAGCAGGATTTCCTCACTTGATTGATTTGTTTGAGCGAAGCGAGTGACCGACACCGTTCACCGTTCACCATTCACCATTCACCATTCACCGATAATATGTCATTTTCAACCGAAACCAAGCGTGAGATATGCTTGAAGCTCTCGACGCGCAAGCCGCTCCAGTACTGTGAGCTGTACGCCATGCTCCTGTTGGGCAGGGAGTTCACCCCCGAGCGGATCGTGTTCAAGACCGAGAACGAGCATACCTTTTCGCATTTCATCTTTTTACTTGATCAACTGTTCAAGGCTAAGTGCGAGGTGATCGCACCGCAAAAAGGAGAGAGCGGGCGCAACCGCTCCTACACCGTTACCGTGATCTCCGAGGCAAAATGCCGCAAGATCTATGAGCACTACGGTCACGATGAGCGCGAGGTCAATCTGCGCGTCAACCGTGCCAACATCGACGACGAAGAACAGCACCGCGCGTTCATCCGCGGCGCGTTTCTTGCCTGCGGCTCCGTGACCGATCCCGACAAGGCGTATCATCTGGAGTTTGCGGTCAGCCACCGCAACCTTTGCATGGATATTTGCCGCTTGATCCGTGAGATCCAGGACAGCAGCATCGTCATCAAGATGCTCTCCCGCGGCGGCACCTACATCGCCTATATCAAGGACAGCGAGCAGATCACCGATCTGTTGACCTATATGGGAGCGGTCGTCGCGGCGATGAACGTCATGGGAACCAAAGCGCTCAAACAGGTGCGCAACACCGCCAATCGCCGCGCCAATTCCGAGATCGCGAATCTCCAAAAAACCGCTTCCGCCTCGGCAAATCAGATCAAGGCGATCAAGAAGCTGAAGAAGGACGGCAGGTACAACCTGCTCCCCGAAGAACTAAAGGTGGTCGCCGATCTGCGCTACGACTACCCCGAGCTGACGCTCCGCGAACTGGGCGCAAAGCTCGACCCGCCCATCTCACGCAGCGGCGTGAACCACAGATTGGAAAAAATCATCCGCATGGCGGAAGAATAGACAGAGGAAAAATATGGCAGAATTAAGCAACAAAATGGATTTCGAAGAAGCCTACGCCGCGCTGCGCGAGGTCGTAGCAAAGCTCGAGGATCCGAAGAATAAGATCGAGGACAGCATCGCGCTGTATGAGAAAGCGTGTCGGCTGGTGCTCCATTGTCGCCGCAAGCTCGCCGAAGCGAAGACGCAGATCACCGACATCAACGAACGTATCGCCGAGCTGAAAGAGACCGGCGGCGATCTTTTTGAGGACTGAGTATGAAGAATTATATTCCTGTGATAGAAACCGCCCTCGGGCGTTATCTCCCTGCGGGAGAGTATGAAGAACAACAGCTGATCGACGCGGTGCGCTATTCGCTGGATCTGAAAGGAAAGCGTGTCCGTCCTTCGCTGACCCTTGCTTTTGCCGAGCTGTGCGGCGGCACGGTCGACATGGCGCTGCCCTTCGCGTGCGCTGTCGAGATGATACATACCTATTCGCTGATCCACGACGATCTCCCGTGCATGGACAACGATGATTTTCGCCGCGGCAAACCGTCTAACCACAAGGTGTTCGGTGAGGATATCGCCCTACTTGCGGGCGACGCTTTACAGAGTATCGCTTACGAGACGATGCTGTCCGATGAAGCGGTCGCGGCAGTCGGCGGCAAGAGAGCGGCAAAGGCAGCCCGTATCCTCGCGAACCGTTCCGGGCTGCTCGGCATGGTCGGCGGTCAGGTCATCGACCTGAGCCTCGAGCACCGTGAGGTCGGAGCAGAGATCGTTCAGCTGATGGAAGAGAAAAAGACCGCCTGCTTGATCGAAGCTGCCTGCATGATGGGGTGCGTCGTCGCGGGAGCGACTGACGCACAGATCAACGCGGCTGAGCGCTACGCGCATGCGATCGGCCTTGCGTTCCAGATCGTCGACGATATCCTCGACGTGACCTCTACCGCCGAGGAGCTCGGCAAGCCCATCGGCAGCGACGCCGAGAACGAGAAGAACACCTTCATGTCCCTGCTCGGTATCGAACGCTGCCGCGAGATGGTAGCTGATTTGACAGAAGAAGCGATCCGCGCCTTAGATGCCTTTGACGGCGACGCCGCCGATCTCAAAGACTTCGCGGTTCAGCTCGCGAACAGGAAGAAATAAGATTATGTCAGGGTAAGCAACCGAGTTCGGATTTGTTTTCGGTTGCTTAAGTTTCCCGATTGATAAACAGGTTTATTATGGCTTACGAGATTTTATCGACAATTGAATCTCCCGATGACGTCAAGGCACTGTCCGCAGAACAGCTGGAACAGCTGTGCGCTCAGATCCGCGAGAAGCTGATAGACGTGGTATCCGTGAACGGCGGTCACCTGTCCTCCAACCTTGGCGTCGTCGAGCTGACGGTGGCTCTGCACAGGGTGTTCAGCTGTCCGCGCGACAGCATCGTTTTTGACGTCGGGCACCAGAGCTACACCCACAAGATGCTCACCGGACGCTACAAGGCGATCGACACCATCCGCCGCGAGGGCGGTTTGTCGGGATTTCCGAAGCGGAGTGAAAGCGACTGTGACGCGTTCAACGCGGGTCACGCCTCCACCTCGATCTCGGCGGCGCTGGGCATCGCCAAGGCAAAGTGTTTGCTGGGCGACGATTCCTACACCGTCGCGGTCATCGGCGACGGCTCTCTGACCGGCGGACTGGCCTATGAGGGCATGAACAACGCCGGTCAGCATAAAAAGAATTTCATCGTTATCCTAAACGACAACAGGATGTCGATCAGCAAGAACGTCGGCGCGATGGCGCGCTATCTGACCTCTATCCGTATGCAGCCGTGGTACCTGCGGTTGAAAAGGCGGACAGAAAAGGTTCTGTCAAAGGTGCCGGTCGTCGGCGAGCCGACCAGCTATGTACTCAAGCACTCCAAGGCGAAGGTCAAGCACGTTCTTTACCGTCACACGATCTTTGACAAGCTCGGATTATCCTATTACGGACCGGTCGACGGACACAACATGGAAGAGCTGTTGAACGCGCTGAACACCGTGAAACAGTCCAAGGATCCCGTCCTGCTCCATGTCGTGACGAAGAAGGGCAAGGGGTACAAGTACGCTGAGAACGATTCCGCGTCCTACCACGGTATCGGCTCCTTTAACGTCGATACCGGCGAGCCGATCAGCTCCAATGAAAATTTCTCCTCCGTATTCGGTCAGAAGCTCTGTGAGCTTGCGAACGCCGATCGCCGCGTTTGCGCGGTAACGGCGGCGATGCGTACCGGTACGGGATTGATCGAGTTTTCAAAACGATTCAAAGACCGTTTCTTCGACGTCGGTATCGCCGAAGAGCACGCGGTCACCTTTGCGTCGGGACTGGCGCTCAGCGGTATGCTGCCGGTGTTCGCGGTCTACTCGACCTTTTTGCAACGCAGCTACGACCAGCTGATTCACGACGCTTCGATGCAGAACGCCCATCTGGTGCTGGCGATCGACCGCGCGGGTGTTGTCGGCGAGGACGGCGAGACCCACCAGGGGCTTTTTGATGTTTCCATGCTCAACGCGATCCCCGGGGTCACCGTGTTCTCACCGTGCTATTTTGACGGTCTGGAAAACGCCTTGACGTCCGCACTGTTTGACTGCAAGGGACTTGCGGCGGTGCGCTATCCTCGCGGCGGCGAGGGGAAACGCCCCGATGATTATACAGAAAACCTCAATTACGATATTTACGGCGACAAAAACGCCGATACCCTGCTTGTCACCTACGGCAGGCTGTTCAGTGAAGCGGTCTCGGCATACGAAACGCTGAAAGAACGGGGCAAGAACATCTGTATCCTCAAGCTTTGTCGAATCAAGCCCATTGATCCCGAAGCGGTGCGATTCGCAAAGGATTTCAAAACGATACGGTTTTTTGAAGAGGGTATGCGCAGCGGTTCGGTCGCTGACGTCATGCGCGCGATGCTCGATTCTCACAGCTACGGCGGCAGCTTCCGCGTGACCGCCGTCGACGATGTTTACGTTCAGCATGCCTCGGTGAAAAGCTCGCTCAAAGCCCTCGGGCTTGACGCTCAGTCAATGACGGAGGCGCTCTTATGAAAAAACGATTAGATGTGCTTCTGGTGGAAAAGGGCTTTTTTGAAAGCCGCGAAAAGGCGAAGGCTGTCATCATGTCCGGCTGCGTCTTCGTGAATAACCAGAAGGCTGATAAAGCCGGTGCGAGCTTTGACGAGAACGCGGCGGTCGAGGTGCGCGATAACCGCATGCGCTATGTATCCCGCGGCGGCTACAAGCTCGAGAAAGCGATGCAGACCTTTCCGATCACCCTTGACGGCAGGATCACGATGGATATCGGCGCGTCGACAGGCGGCTTTACCGACTGTATGCTCCAGAACGGCGCCGAAAAGGTCTATGCCGTCGACGTCGGCTACGGGCAGCTCGCGTGGAAGTTACGTAACGATGAGCGAGTCGTCAATCTCGAGCGCACCAACATGCGCTATGTCACCCGTGAGCAGGTACCCGAAGCGATCGACTTCTTCTCTGTCGATGTGGCGTTCATCTCGTTGAAGCTGATCCTGCCCGCGGCACGCGGCGTATGCGGCGAACACGCGCAGGCGGTCTGTCTGATCAAGCCCCAGTTTGAAGCGGGGCGCGAGAATGTCGGCAAGAACGGCGTCGTCCGTGACAAAAAGGTGCATATCGCCGTTGTAGAGGACGTCATCGCCTTTTGCCTTGACAACGGTTTCTCGGTACTGGGGCTGAGCTATTCGCCCATCAAAGGACCGCAGGGCAACATCGAATATCTGCTCTACATCGAGCGGTGCGACGAGCCTGTGAACATCTTGACGGTATCCGCCGCCGAGGTGGTCGAACAGTCTCACGAAGAACTGGATAAATAGGGGGCGGCTATGAAAGTATCCCTGATCATCAATAAAGATAAGGCGCGCGCCGTAGAAGCGGCTGAACGTGTCGCCAAGGAGCTGGCCGCTCTGGGAGCGGAGCTTTTGACCTGCGCCGACTGTCCCGTTACGGGCACGACCGTCAAAGAGACTGCCGAAGAAGCGATCCGTGACTGTGATATCGCCGTCACGGTCGGCGGCGACGGCACCATCATCCACAACGCGAAGTACGCCGCTTTATACAACAAGCCTCTCTTGGGCGTCAACCTCGGGCGTGTCGGATTTGTCGCGAACATCGAGCCGGATGAGCTTGACGAGCTGAAAAAGCTCGTGACAGGCGACTATCGCGTCCAGAAGCGGATGCTGCTCGATATCACCGTCGACAAGGACGGACAGCAGCGCCGGTATACCGCGGTCAACGAAGCGGTGCTTCACCGCGATTCGCTCTCGAGCATGGTCGATATCTCGGTAGAGCTGAACGATGAGCACATCATCTCCTACCGTGCCGACGGCATGATCCTCTCGACCCCGACCGGCTCGACCGCCTATTCTTTTTCGGCGGGCGGTCCCGTTATCGAGCCCGACATGCGCTGTATCCTTCTGACCCCCGTCTGTCCCCACGCTCTGTCATCCCGACAGGTAGTGTTCGGTGAGAATGCCGTTCTGACGGCTCGCGTCCACCCTTCTTCGACCTTGAAGTGCTATATGACCGTCGACGGTCAGCACTACATCCCCGTGTCCTCCGATGACAAGCTCACAGTAAAGAAATCGCCGCTGGAATTGCAACTTATTATTCTTAAAGAGAAAAATTTCTATACACTACTCAGCGAAAAACTAAAGGAGTTCTAAGGAATTATGAAAACAACACGACACAATAAGATCCTCGAGCTGATCAACAAATATCCGATCACTACGCAGGAGGAGCTCATCGATTACCTTCGCGCCGACGGGTACGACGTGACCCAGTCTACCGTGTCGCGCGACATCAAGCAGCTGCGTCTGACCAAGACCCTGCTGCCGGACGGAAAGTATCGTTACCAGGCTTCTCCCAGCGCCGAGAAGGGTGCGCAAAACAATTTCAGCACCATCTTTTCGTCCTCGGTGATCTCGATCGAAAACGCGATGAACATTGTCGTGATAAAGACCTTCAGCGGCATGGCGCAGGCAGCCTGCGCCGCGTTGGATATGATGTCATTTGACCATGTCGTCGGTACTCTCGCCGGTGAAGATACCGTGATGATCGTCTGCAAGGATGTCGAGAGCGCAACGGCATGCACGAAAGAATTCAACGAATACCTAAGTTAAGCCTGCCGCTAAGCGGTATCAACGGCAGAGAGGAGGCGCACTATGCTGACGAACCTATATATCGAGAATATCGCGGTTATCGAAAAAAGCAATATCGACTTTACCGCGGGGCTGAACGTTCTGACGGGTGAGACCGGCGCGGGCAAGAGCATCGTGATCGACTCCATCAACGCTGTTTTGGGCAAGCGCTCCTCGCACGGTATCATCCGCTCGGGAGCTGAGGCGGCGTTTGTCAGCGCGACCTTTGAGGATGTGTCCGATCTGGTACAAAAGAAGCTCGGTACCATGGGATTTTCCGCCGAGGACGGCACGCTGATCCTCTCGCGCGAGCTCAGCGCGTCGGGGAAGAATACCTGCCGTATCAACTCCCGTCCCGCAACCGTCGCGGCGCTCAAGGAGCTCGGCGAGTATCTGATCAATATCCACGGACAGAACGATAACCTCGAGCTGATGAACCCCGCTTTGCACATCGTCTATATCGACGCGCTCGCGGATATCGGAGAGAAGCTTGCCGCTTATCGAAAGCTCTACCGCGAGCTCAAAGCGGTCGATGAGGAGCTCAGCTCCGCCGATACCGATGAGGCGGATCGCCTGCACCGGATCGACCTACTGACTTTCCAGATCACGGAGCTCGAAGATGCGGCGATCACCGTCGGCGAGTACGACGCGCTTTCTGCCGAGCGTGACGCGCTGCAAAACCGTGAAAAGATCGCGAAGGAGCTGATGCGCGCGCGGATCGCTCTGGACGGCGACGATGAGGTTGACGGCGTTCTGAGGATGACCGACGACGCGTCGACCTCGGTGATGACGGCGTCGCGCTGGATGAACAGCTTGGAAGCTGTCGCCGATCGCCTGTCGTCCGCGCTGTACGAGCTGCAGGAGATCTCTCGTGAGCTGGAAAACGCGATGGATGATATCGACGCCGATCCCTCTCGTCTCGAAGAGATCGAAGAGCGTCTCGACATACTGTACCGCCTGCGCCACAAGTACGGCGACAGCGAAGAAGAGATGCTCGCTTATTTGGACAATGCGAAAAAAGAATTAAAATCTCTGACCGATTACGCGTTCAACCGTGAACAGCTCGAAAAGCGCAGGGAGCAACTCTATCACGAAGCGTATATTTCCGCAAAAGAAATTTCCGATATTCGAATAAAGGTCTCCGAAGATTTCAGAACCGCTGTGGAACGCGAGATGGCGTTCCTGCTGATGCCGAACGTGCGGCTTCAGATCGCCCGCGAGGAAATAGAGATGAACTCCCGCGGTATCGACAAGCTGGAGTTTCTGATCTCCACCAACCCCGGAGAAGACCCCAAACCCGTGTCGAAGATCGCCTCGGGCGGCGAGCTTTCGCGTATGATGCTCGCGATCAAAACCGTCCTGTCCCGCGCCGATTTTGTTGAGACCTTGATCTTTGACGAGATCGACACCGGTATCTCCGGTTCTGCCGCCGACAGAGTCGGCAGAAAGCTCAGTCAGCTTTCGAAGGACGCCCAGATCCTGTGCGTCACCCACCAGGCGCAGATCGCTGCCTTTGCCGATAATCACCTGTTTATCAGCAAGTCGGTGCATGACGATCGTACCTTCACCCATGTCGCGTCGCTCGATGAAGACGGCAGGGTACGGGAGCTCGCGCGCATCGTCGGCGGGGAAGCGATCACCGACAGCGCCCTCAACCACGCAAAGCAACTTTTAAATTCCGCAAAAGAAATATAAATCAACCTTGAAAGGAGTTGCGCATGAAGAAGTGGGTAACCAAAAAATTGAATAAAGATAACGCGGTTGCCATTTCTCAGCGCTATGAGCTGCCGATGCTGATCGCGATGCTGCTGGATATCCGCGGCATTACCGATGACAGCGCAATCATCGACTTTCTTTCCAACGAAACGCTGACTGCTTCGCCCTTTGAGATTCGTGATATGGATCTCGCGGTGGAGCGGATACAGGCCGCGATCGAGGACGGCGAGCTGATTTGCGTATACGGCGACTTTGATGCCGACGGCGTCACCTCGACAGCCCTGCTTTACTCCTACCTGTCCGATATCGGCGCGAACGCGATGTATTACATCCCCTCGCGTGAGACCGAGGGCTACGGTATGCACCGCGAGGCGATAGACCGTCTTTATCAGCGCGGCGTGAAGCTGATCATCACCGTCGACAACGGCGTCGCCGCCGCCGATGAGATCGCCTACGCCAACTCCATCGAGATCGACACGGTCGTTACCGATCACCACGCGGTTCCCGATGTGCTTCCCGAAGCTGTCGCGGTGGTAGACCCTCACCGTCCCGATTGCGATAGTTCTTTTAAAGAATTATCAGGAGTCGGCGTCGCCTTCAAACTCGTCCAGGCGATCGAGGGCGAGTATGCCGATGTGGACGGGCTTCTCGAAAACTACTCCGACCTTGCCGCGATCGGCACCGTCGGCGATATCGTCACCCTGCGCGGTGAGAACCGCGTGCTGGTGAAAAACGGGCTGCGGCATATCAACAACAGCGACCGTCTCGGTATCGCCGCGTTGACTGAGGTCTCGGGCTTGAGCGGGAAACAAATTTCCGCGGGGAACCTAAGCTATACTCTGGTGCCGCGTATCAATGCCGGCGGCAGACTGGGACTGTCCCAAAAGTCGGTCACCATGCTTCTTTCCGACGACGAGGACTACGCGCTGGACATCGCGCGCGAGCTGTCCTCCGATAATATCGAGCGCCAGCAGATCGAGCGCGATATCCTGAGCGATATCGACGCGCTGATCCGCGAGGATCCTTCTATCGTGAACAACCGTATCATCGTCGTTTGCGGTGAGGGCTGGCATAAGGGCGTGATCGGTATCGTCGCGTCCCGTATCAAAGAGATTTACGCAAAACCGGCGATCGTCATCTCTCTCGACGGTGATATCTGCCGCGCTTCGGGCAGATCGGTGAGCGGCTTTTCTCTGATCGACGCGGTGTTTGCCTGCTCCGACCTTTTTGTTCAGTGCGGCGGCCATCCGATGGCTGTCGGTTTCGGTATCCGCAAGGAGAACATCGAGCGTTTTATCGAGGCGATCAACCGCTATGCCGCGGGACACCCTGTCCCCGAGCCGATCTTGGAGCTTGACTGCAAGCTCAATCCGGCACAGCTGAGCGTGGATCTGGCGAAGGGTCTGTCATTACTCGAGCCCTTCGGCTCGGGAAATCCGACGCCGTTGTTCGGACTGTATAACATGACCCTGCGCGATATCCGTGAGATCGGCGGCAGAAAGCACCTGCGCCTAACCCTGTCGCGCGGAGAGAGCGCCGTCTACGCCCTGCGTTTTTCCACGACCCTCGCGGAGTTCCCCTATGAAGTCGGCGATACGGTCGATCTGGCGGTCACGCTGGATGTGAATGTATATAATCATTCCGAGAGCCTTTCGATCGTTATACGGGATATCCGTTTCTCGGGACGCGAAGAGGACGATCTTCTCCGCTCCAAGGCGTTGTTCGAAGCCTTCTGCCGCGGTGATGATATCCCCCCCGAACAGGCACGGTCGCTGATCCCGACGCGCGAGGAGTTCGCGGTCGTTTACCGATTCCTGCGTTCTTCCGGCGGCTACCGCTATCCGTTCGACTGCCTGCTCCATCGTTTGAACAGCACTATCAGCTACGGAAAGCTCCGCGTGATCATGGAATGTATGAATGAACTGGGATTGATCACGATTGATGAAGGTATGTATGAATTTGAAATCAAGCTGTGTGAGGTCAGCAGAAAAGTCGACCTCAACACATCCGTTATTATCACAAAGCTAAGGGAGGTGAGCGCCTGTGAGTGAAGTCATCCATTATCAGGATTTTGACGAATTACTGTATCTGATCGACAAAAGCAACGTCAGATACAACAAGCGAGTGATCAAAAAAGCATACGAGTTCGCGAACCTCGCCCACGGCGACCAGCGTCGCGTATCGGGCGTTCCGTTCATCCTCCACCCGACCTCGGTCGCGTGTATCCTTGCCGAGATGGGCATGGACACCGACAGCATCGTCGCGGCGCTCCTGCACGATACCGTCGAGGATACCGCCGTTACTCTTGACCAGATCAAAGATAACTTCGGTGAAGAGGTCATGAACCTCGTCGACGGTCTGACCAAGATCAGCAAAATCAAGTTTACCGACCGTGAAGAGGCGCAGGCGGAGAACGTCCGCAAGATGCTGATCGCGATGAGCAACGATATCCGCGTCATCATCGTCAAGCTCGCCGATCGCCTGCACAACATGCGCACCATCGAGTGCGTCAAGGATCAGAAGCGCCGCGACAAGGCGCTCGAGTGCATGGAGGTCTACGCGCCGATCGCTCACCGCTTAGGTATGAAGGCGATCAAAGACGAGCTGGAGGATCTCTCCATGCGTTATCTCGATCCCGTCGCCTACAGCGAGATCGAAAAACAGCTCCGCTTGACCGAAAACGAGCGCAACGCGTTTATCGAAGAGATCAAGAAGAGCATCATGGATAAGATCGGCTTTTCCATCCCGCATGTCACTATCTCGGGACGCGTCAAGTCGGTGGTATCCATTTACCGCAAGACCTATATGCAGGGGCGTGACGTTGACCAGATCTTCGACGTTTTCGCCGTACGCGTCATCGTGAACACGATCTCCGACTGCTACAATGTATTAGGACTGGTCCACGATATCTTCACCCCTCTGCCGAACCGTTTCAAGGACTATATCTCCACTCCGAAGGCGAACATGTACCAGAGCCTTCACACCACCGTTTTCGGCAAGAACGGCATCCCGTTCGAGGTGCAGATCCGTACCTACGAGATGCACCATACCGCCGAGTACGGTATCGCGGCGCACTGGAAGTATAAGCTAAGGCTCCGCGGCAGCAAGCAGGATAACCTTGCCGAGAATCTCCAGTGGATCCGCAAGATGCTCGAGGCGCAGAGCGATTCAGAGGACGCGACCGACATCGTCAAGACCATCAAGTACGACCTGTCCACCAACGAGGTCTACGTCTTTACTCCTAAGGGCGATATCATCAATCTGCCCGCGGGAGCGACCGTCATTGATATGGCTTATGCCATCCACTCGGGCGTCGGCAACCGTATGGTCGGCGCAAAGGTCAACGGCAGGATCGTGCCCATCGAGTACCAGGTCAAGAGCGGCGACATCGTCGAGATCCTAACCCAGAAGGAAGGCTCCGGTCCCAAGCGCGACTGGCTCAAGATCGTCAAGACCAACTCCGCGCGGTCGAAGATCCGCCAGTGGTTCAAGAAAGAAAAACGAGAAGAAAATATCGTCGAGGGCAAGGCGCAGTTTGAGCATGAGCTGAAGAAAGCCGGTATGCAGTTTGCCGAAGAAGACCTCGAAGAGTGCTTACAGCCGATCCTGCAGCGCCAGCACTGTAACTCGCTCGACGATTTTTACGCGTCCATCGGCTACGGCGGCATCCAGCTGTGGAAGATCA
>CADAUE010000002.1 GCA_902790985.1 uncultured Ruminococcus sp. | reverse complement strand
GCCCTCGGGCTGCTCAAAGTCGATGATCGCCATGACGTCCTCGGGAGTCAGCGGCTCAAAGTAGAGCTTGTCGGCGGTGGTGTAGTCGGTCGAGACCGTCTCGGGGTTATTGTTGATGATGATCGCTTCATACCCCGCTCTGCGGATGGTCTGTACCGCATGGACGGTGGAGTAGTCGAACTCAACGCCCTGTCCTATTCTGATCGGACCCGCGCCGAGCACGACGATCTTTTTCTTATCGGAAAGACGGGACGCGTTCTCTCCGGTGTAGGAAGAATAAAGGTAAGCGATATATTTGCCGGTATGTAAGGTATCGACCATCTTGAAGATCGGGGTGATACCGTTGGCTTTTCTGGTATTGTAGATCTCAACCTCGGGGGTCTCCCACAGGTTGGAAATATACTCGTCGGAGAAGCCCATGATCTTGGCGGCTTTCAAGGTCTCGATATCGCCCTTATTCTCTCTGAGGGTGTTCTCCATATCGACGATCTTCTTGAAAGATTCGAGGAACAGCTCGGTGATCATGGTGACCTCGTGGAGCTTTTCGATGGAAGCGCCCCTTCTGAGCAGCTCGAATACGGCATAGACGTTGTCGTCCTTGAACTCGCTGATATAGGAGAACAGCTCGTCATCAGTAAAGCTGTCGAACTTTGCGAGATAGAAGTGGCACACGCCGGTCTCGAGAGAGCGAACGGATTTCAGACAGCACTCTTCGAGGGTCGAGCCGATACCCATGACCTCGCCGGTCGCCTTCATCTGAGTGCCGAGGGTGTTGGGAGCGTCGGCGAATTTATCGAACGGGAAACGCGGGAACTTCGCGACGATGTAGTCGAGCGAGGGCTCGATCGCCGCCGTACCGCCCGCAACGGGGATATCCTCCAGCGCCATACCCATCGCAATCTTCGCGGTGACGCGCGCGATCGGATAGCCCGAAGCCTTACTTGCGAGCGCCGAAGAACGGGAAACGCGGGGGTTGACCTCGATGAGGTAATATTCGGAAGAAGTCGGGTTCAGCGCGAACTGGACGTTACAGCCGCCCTCGATCTTCAGCTCGCGGATGATCTTGATCGCGGAATCGTTGAGCATTTTCAGATCCTTGTCGTTGAGGGAGAGGATCGGCGCGACGACGATGCTGTCGCCGGTGTGGACGCCGACGGGGTCGACGTTCTCCATGCCGCAGATGGTGATCGCGGTATCGTTAGAGTCACGCATGACCTCGAACTCGATCTCTTTGTAGCCCTTGACAGACTTTTCGATCAGCACCTGGTGAACGGGGCTGAGCTTAAAGGCGTTCATGCCGATCTCGACTAATTCTTCTTCATTATTGGCAAAGCCGCCGCCGGTACCGCCGAGGGTGAACGCGGGACGGAGTACAACGGGGTAACCGATATCCTGAGCGGCTTTCTTCGCTTCTTCCAGATCGTAGGTGATCTCGGAGGGGATGACAGGCTCGCCGATAGACTCGCACATCTCCTTGAACAGCTCTCTGTCCTCGGCGCGCTCGATACTCTCGGACGAGGTGCCGAGCAGCTGTACGCCGCACTCCTTGAGGATGCCCTTGCGCTCTAATTGCATCGCGAGGTTCAGACCTGTCTGTCCGCCGATACCGGGCACGATCGCGTCGGGACGCTCGTAGCGCAGGATCTTCGCGACATACTCGAGGGTGAGCGGCTCCATATAGACCTTGTCGGCAATCTGGGTGTCGGTCATGATGGTAGCGGGGTTAGAGTTGCACAGGATGACCTCATAGCCCTCCTCCTTCAGCGCCAGACACGCCTGGGTGCCGGCATAGTCGAACTCCGCCGCCTGTCCGATGACGATCGGGCCGGAGCCGATGATAAGTACCTTTTTCACATCTGTTCTTTTTGCCATTTTTCATACCTCCAAATTTTCATCTATATCAATCTATCAAGCAAATTTGCAGGGACGAGCATTGCTCGTCCGCGGGCGGTCAATGACCGTCCCTACTGTACACTTTGACACCGTCCTTGACAGTCAGCAGGCATACGCCGCTGAGCTGCCATCCCTCGAAGGGCGTAGCCTTGCCCATCGAGAGGAAGTCCCCGGGATCAACGGTGAACGCAGCGTCCAGATCCCAGACGGTGTAGTCATTTTTCTTAAAAGGAATATTAAAACGCTTTCTCGCGTTGATGACCAACAGCTCCATAAGCCGCTCCATGGTGATGAAGTCGGTTTTGACGAGCTTCGTATAAAGTACGGGGAAGGCGGTCTCGATACCGACGATACCGAAGGCGGATTTCTCGAGCCCTTTTGCCTTTTCCTCAGCGGAATGGGGCGCGTGGTCGGTCGAGATCATGTCGATCGTACCGTCCTTGACCCCCTGTAAGAGCGCTTCACGGTCGGCTTTATCTCTCAGCGGCGGGTTCATCTTGAAACGTCCGTCCTCATGAAGATCGCTGTCGTCCATCACGAGATAATGCGGCGCGGTCTCGCAGGTGATGTCCACGCCCTCGGCTTTCGCCCGGCGGATCAGCTCGACGCTCTCTTTGGTCGAGATATGACAGACATGGTAGCCGCAGCCGGTCTGTCGGCACAGCTCGATGTCGCGTTTGATGGGTCCCCACTCACTCTCGGAGCAGATACCGCGGTGACCGTGTTCTTTCGCGTAAACGCCGTCGTGGATGTAGCCGCCGTGTAAGAGCGAATTATCTTCACAGTGTGCGACGATCAACTTGCCGAGCTTCTTCGCCCTCAGCATTGCTTCACGCATCATCGCTTCACTCTGCACCCCTCTGCCGTCGTCCGAAAAGGCGACGACGTCCTGTGCCATGCCCTCGAGATCGGAGAGCTCCTCTCCCCTTTCGCCCACGGTGATCGCGCCGTAGGGCAGGACGTCGATCACGGCGTCGCGCTCGATGATGTCGAGCTGTTCTCTTAGGTGCTCCACGCTGTCGGGAACAGGATCGAGGTTCGGCATGGTGCAGACGGCGGTATAGCCTCCGCGTGCGGCGGCACGTGAACCGGTCGCGATTTTTTCTTTATAAGAAAAACCCGGCTCGCGAAAATGCACATGCACATCACAAAAGCCGGGAAAGACAACAGTATTGTCGGAGCGCTGGGAAAGAGCAGTCGGACAGAAAAGGGCGCTGTCGACCGAGGGCAGAAACTCCATCATACCGATTCTCTTATAGATCTCCGTTTTGATGCCGCCCATGCTCATTCTCCTTCGTTATTCAATTATACTAAACTCTGATTAATCGATAGATTGTCGATCTTTTGTCAGAGTTTAGTATGAAGTATAAGTTAAAACAAAAGTCTCACCATAGGCGAGACTGAAATATACAAAAGCCCGGGAATCAGCCAAACGCCTGTCCCGTATACATCATCAATCTTGTCGATATCACAGTATCGCCTTAAAGATTTGTTGTCTGTATTTTACCACAGAGGGGTGCTTCTGTCAAATAGGTTTATTCTTCGAATAGCGCAATAATTCTGGTGAATTTGACCAAAATACACGTTCATAATTCTCTGATGAAAAAATGCCGCTGAAAATCGGCGGATCCTCTCATAGGCTTGAGGTGTTGTCCAAATCTTTGATTTGGCTAACAACACCCATGCAACAACACTCCAAGAGCGAAGCGATTGGCTTAGTGTCACTGCTGGCGCCTGCCAACTCTTGGGGTCCCCATAACGCCCCGCGTTATGGGGAGAGGAGGAGCCGCAACACGAGGTTAAGGCATACCTACCGGAGTAGCCTTCAGAGTGCAGCGAGCGACGACGAAACGCAGTTATGCGGAATTCTCCGCAATAGATATTAAAGTGTTTTATTGCTACTTAGTATCAGCTCTCTTTGTCAGAATGCAGCATTTCCACCGCTTCATCCGCGATACGCAGGAATTTTTTGTCGACCGTGTGACCGGTGCAGATGATCTCGATGCTGTCGGGCGCGTTGGAGAGAAACTCGTACACCTCGCCCGCGGCAAGCTGACCCGTATCGACCATATCGAAGATCCCGTGCAGGATCAGCACCTCGTGTCTCAAGCTCAGCGCCATACGCACCGCGTGGTCAAAATAACCGCGCACGCCGACATGCGGCGCGAGCGTCAGACGCGTCAAATGCGGCGCGACATCAAAGAGCTTATCGTAATTCGCAACATCCTGCCGAAAGTTGACCAGCAAGACATTTTTATCCCGCAGAGCCGCGGTGATCGCGACGCCGATACACAGGCGATCCTTGATCTTTGCGTCGCCGTAGTAGATCTCTAACATCAGTTCCCCTCCTGACAAAAACAGCAGTATATCCGAGATTGACAAAACCTCTGTGCTCGTGTAATACTAATCCTTGATAAAAAGATTTAATCAGATATTAGTGATATATTTCGGATAGCGGGAGACGCAGACAGGCTGGCGCCTGTCAAGGAGCCCAACAAAGCTATACGAAATATAGCGCAATAGATGATAAAGGTTTTTATTAAGGATTAGTATAAAGTAGAGTTGAGGTGATAAAATGAAACTCATCATCGACAGATTGGAAGGCGATCTCGCCGTCGTAGAGCTGGACGGAAAAATGCTCAACGTCCCTCGCGCGCTTTTCCCCGAAGCGCGTGAAGGCGATACGGTGGAGATCACCGTGTCGGGTAAGGTACAGCCCGAAGGCGAAGACAGCCCGCATGAAATCTTTGAACGATTGCGCCGAAACAGCCGCAAAAAAGAATCACACGACCCGCATGACCGCTGACGTTTGTCGGCGGTTTTACTTTTGAGCAAGCTCCTTGATCACGCAGCAGGGATTTCCGACCGCGAGAACGTTATCGGGAATATCCTTGGTCACGACGCTCCCCACGCCGATCACGGCGTTTTTACCGATACGCACGCCGGGCACGATGATGACCCCCGCGGCGATCCACGCGTTGTCGCCGATATACACATCCTTGTTGATCTGCAGCCCCTTCGCGCGCATGTCAGCCTCAAGCGGGTGGTTCGCGGTAGCGATCGTGACGTTCGGCCCGAACATCACCCGATCGCCGACGTAGATATGTCCGTCGTCCACCAAGGTCAGATTGGAATTTGCGTAGACATGCGACCCGAGGTGAAGATGCGCGCCGCCCCAGTTGGCACGGAAGGGCAGCTCGATATAGCAGCCCTCGCCGCACGCGGCAAAGACCTCTTTCATATACGCCTGCTTTTTCTCATGATCGGCAGGTTTGAGCTGATTGAACTCCCACAGACGCTCCTGATACATGCTTTGCTCACGCATGATCTCGTCGTCCAAAGGATCGTAGACCAGCCCCTGTACCATCTTCTCGTATTCGGTCATCTTTCTTCCCACTTTCCGTAAAGCATCGGCTCGGCGACACGCTTGTTGAAGAAGGTAATCAGCGGGCCCATGAAGAACGCCGTGATGATCGTACCGATACCGACGGAGCCGAACACCTCGGTGATCGGCTGACCCGAGATCAAAAGCAGTATGACGCCCAGCGCGACACAGACAAAGTCACAGATCACGCGGCAGTAAGCGAACTTGATCTTATTCTGACGCTCCGACCACACCAGTGCGACCGCGTCGTAGGTGGACACGCCGAGGTTGGCGGTAAAATACAGCGCCGAGGACAGGCAGAGGATCACGATCGCGACGAGCAGGATGATGACGCGCAGCCAGATCGGCGCGTCGGGCATGAGCTTCTCGCAGAGCCCCTGTGAAAACTCGACGATATAGCCGAGCAGGAAGAGATTGATGAGGGTCGCGATACCGATCTTGCGGCGGTCAAAGACCAGCGCGAAAAGAAGCAATATCGCGTTGACGATGACATAGAGCGTGCCGAAGCGGATCGGGATGACCGCGTCCAGTCCCGCCATCAGCGACTGGAACGGATCGATACCGAGAGCGGCAAACTTGAACATGCCGACGCTGATACCGCAGATCACAACACCCGCAACGCTCATGATGATTCGTTTGACGAACAAATTCTTATCTTTCATATACTCACCTGTCCAGATCCAAAACACAGTATTCAAAGGCGTTCACCACGGTAGTGCCGCCGTGAGGCGTTTTTTGCGGGATGAATACGCCGTAGTTGCGATGGATATGTCCGTGGATAAAATACGCAGGCTCATACTTGTCCAATAGCGTATTGAAGCACTCAAAGCCGCGGTGCGGGATGGTCTCAAAGTCGTTCAGACCCCTTGCGGGAGCGTGGGTCAGGAGGATGTCAAAGCCGCGGTGCTTTTTGATCGGCAGCCACAGCCTGCGCACACGCCGCTCCATCTGCTTTTCGGTATACATATACGCGCCCTCGCGGTAGCGAAAGGAGCCGCCCAGCCCCAGTATCCGCACGCCGCCGACCTCTACGATCGTATCGTCGGCGCAGATACAGCCCTGCGGATCGCGTCCGTAGCTGTCGTCATGGTTGCCGTGGACATAGATCAGCGGACAGCGCGCCATCGTGACGAGAAACTCGAGATACTCGGGGCGCAGATCGCCGCACGAGAGGATCAGATCAAACTCGTCGAGCTTACCGGGCTTGTAGTATTCATAATAGCGGTCGCTGGGCACATCGGATACAGCCAGTATCTTCATCACGCTTCCTCTTTCTTCGGCATCCTTGCCTGCGGGATCCCCACCATGTCGACGGTCGATCTTCCTGTCGGGGTCAGTTCGTCATAGGTCGGGATCGATCCGATCACGTTTTCGACGAGATAATCCATGCGGATGATCTGCTCGAAGGTCAGCGCGTGCTGGAGCGAACCGATGATTTCGCCGCTCTGGGTATAGAACGGGGTCAAAAACGGCGTGCCGACGCCGTGGACAAGGCTCTCACGGAAAAAGTCCGCGTAGCGGCGCGACGGCAGAGGAAGCCCCGGAGCGTACTCGATATCGACAACGCCCGCCGACAGTCCCCAGTAATAATTCAGCGCGCGGGAGCTGTTGTCGTACTCATCCTTGATCGTTTCGTCAAACATACCGCGCAGGATGCGCTCGTAATACACGCCCCACTTCCACACCGGCACGGCGAGCAGCTCGGTCTGTTCCCTGCCGATATGCGACAGCCCGAAGCTGTGGCGGTCATCCTCGGCAAAGCGGGCGGTATCCTGCGACGAGATGATATGGATATGCTGACGGTTCAGCGAGAGCGCGGCTTCCTTAGCTCCCTTGACGGACGACCACTCCAGAAAGACCTTCGCGCGCGGATTTGCCATCTGCGCGCCGAGAGCAAAGGCGTTGATGCCCGCGATCTGGCCGTAGATCGGATAGTCGCAGACATAGCCGAGCCTGCCGCTCTGTGTGAGCGACCCCGCAAGTACGCCCAGGATAAACTTGACCTCGTACATGCGCGGATAGTAAGAGCGCAGGTAGCGATGAGAGATATTCAGCGAACAGTTCATGATGACCACATCGGGGTACTCGACCGCGGCGCGCAGGCTCTGTTTGAGCATACGCGGCGAGGTGGTGAAGATCAGCTTGTTGCCGTCGGCGATCGCCTTCTCGATGGCGGAAGGTCCTTCTTGATATTTTTCGATATAGATCGAGGTATCTACCCTGTCGCCTAAGACCGTCTGGGCATGACGGCGACCCATCTCATGGTCGTTGACCCAACCGGATTTTTTCGGCATAGCGTCGTAGATGAACGCGACGCGCAGGGTATCGGGTTTGAGATCAAAGAGACGCTCCAACATCGAGGGCTTCTTCGCCTTTGCGGGAGCGGGTTTGAGCTCGATGACCTCCTCTTCTTCCTGCAAGGCGATCTCTTCCCACATCTTTTTGAGCTTCATGCGCAGCTCGGCTTCACCGGCGTTCAGCAGATCGCTGTAGCCGTAGACGCGGATATAGCTAAGCATCGCGTCGCTGACGGTGGTCTTGACCTTATCACCGCCGCTCTGCCGATATGCCTGTGAAAAGTAGTAATACGCTCCCGAAAAACGGCGCTGTTCGTCGACCGACCACCACTCGTCAAAGGACTTGCCCATCGCGCGGAGCAGTTCCCGATAGCTGCCGCGCCGGGAGAATTCGATGAAATTGATCTTGGTCACACGGTTGAACTCGACAAACTCGTAGTAGAGCTGTACCTTTTCGTCGTCGGACGGATCGGGCATGACGCGGATGACGTCGGCGGGGACGCTGTAGGCGTCACAGTACTTGAGCACGCTGACGCGCTTGTTGCCCTCTTCGACGTAGAAGCGGTTCATGTATTCATAGACCTTGATCGGATCGCGGATACCTTCACTCAGGTGCGAGCGATAGAGCGCCTCCCACTTATCGGCAAACTCCGTTCCCTCTTCGAGCAGCGGCATGAAGTTCGCGGCAAAGGCGTTGGTCCTGCCGGCGGTCTTGGTGCCGAGGATGTGGTTCACGGGGATCTGGATAACGCCCAAACGGACGCCCTTGACCGATTTTTCGGGCGGCACAAAGGTATCCATCACGGGCAGATAAGGATCCTCATCCTTTGCGATCCGCGCGCGGTACTCCTTCTGGCCGCGCTTTAGTGCTTCTTTATAATATAATTCCTGTTGCATGGGGTTCTCCTATGGGGAAAAGCTCCTGTGCATGGAACATAGGAGCTTTTATGCTGCGAGTCAATCGCAAAGTATCCAGTAAAATTCATACGGCTGCATCGTATCGCTCATACCGCTGATCCTTCGGTCGGTGAAAAGATCTTTTCCTCTGACAACGCCGTCAAAAAAGACGGTCTGCGCGCTGTCGCTGAAATTGAAGAAAGCATAGAGCTTTTCGCCCTCATGCTCACGACGGACGCCGAGGACATGATCGGTGCCCGTATCGAGGACGGAAAAGTGAGCCGAGGCGGTGAATACCGCGTGGGTCGCTCGGAGCGATTCGAGCCGTCTGAGGGACTGATAGATCTTTCCCTGCACGGTCTTTTGATCGGCGCGTTTTTCGACAAGCTGCCAATCAAATTTGCCGCGGTGCAGATAGCGGCTGTCGGCGCGCTTGTCGGGATCGTCATGATAGGTGCGGTCGTTGAGCTGAGCGATCTCGTCACCGCTGTAGATGACGGGGATGCCGCTCTGGGTCAGCATATAGGCGTGGAGCATGATATCGCACCGAACGGCGGTATCGAGCTTTTGAGCATCGCCTGTTTCGAGAGCTTCTTCGATACCGCACAGGCTTGCGGTCGTGCCGCAGAGACGCGCGTCGCCGAGGCTCTCGTCGTCGTTATATAACTCGCCGCGCGAGGGACTGCCCTCGAACTTGCCGGTGAAATAATCGTTAAGAAAACGTTTATGCGGTACCTCGCTCATGCCGAAGCTCAAGAGATAATCGTAGTCCAGTCCCCAGCCGATGTCGTCGTGGCAGCGCAGATAGTTGAGGAACACATAGTCCTTAGGCAGATCGGACAGCTGCCGCATCTGGCGATTCAAAAGACGCACGTCCTTTGTCGCGACGGTGTGCCAGGTGCTCGCCATCGTCGTGACGTTGTAGAGCATGTGGCACTCGGGCTTATCGGGAGTACCGAAATACGGCGCGACCTTGGAGGGCTCCATCACGACCTCGCCCAGCAGCAGTACCGACGGACAGACGATCTCGCAGATGATACGCATCATCCTGACGAGCGTATGCACGCGCGGCAGATTGCGGCAGCTGGTGCCCAGCTCCTTCCAGATATAGGGCACCGCGTCCAGACGGATGACGTCGATCCCGCGATTCGCGAGATACAGCATATTGCCGACCATATCGTTGAACACGACACAGTTGCCGTAGTTCAGATCCCACTGATAAGGATAAAAGGTGGTCATGACGACCTTGTCACAATCGGGCAGATAGGTGAAGTTGCCCGGAGCGGTGGTCGGAAAGACCTGCGGCACGGTTCGTTCAAATTGGAACGGGATCTCCCAATTATCGAAAAAGTAATACCGCTTACGTGCTTCTTCATCACCCGCCCGGGCGGCTTTCGCCCACGCGTGATCCTCGCTGGTGTGGTTCATGACAAAGTCCAGACACACGCTGATACCGTTTTTATGACAGGCGGCGGTCAGCGCCTCGAGATCCTTTATCGTACCGAGCTTAGGCTGTACGCGGCGGAAATCCGCTACCGCGTAGCCGCCGTCGGAGCGATCCCTGGGGCTTTTCAGCAGCGGCATGAGGTGCAGATAATTGACGCCGCTCTCGGCGAGATAGGCGATCTTGTCCCTCACACCCTTGAGGTCGCCGGCAAAGTTGTCGACGTACAGCATCATCCCGACCAGGGAATTGGTGCTGTACCAGAAAGGCGTTTTCTCGCGCTCGCGGTCGAGCTTTTTCAGCGCGGCAGAGCGATTATGATAATAATCATACAGCGAGTTGCACAGGTAGCTGAACGCCTGCATGTCATTGTTATAGGTCTCACAGTACAGCCATTTCAGCTCGTCGTAGCGGGCTTCAAATCGCTGTACAAATTCTTTGTTCCGGATCAAAGCGGGCTTCATAGCGCCACCTCGTCTGCCGTCGGCATCGCAGGGATCGCGCCGTGACGGCTCGTGGTGACGGAAGCCGCCTTGTTCGCGTACAATACGAGCTTGTAGACGTCTTTTTCCGTCAGCTCTGAGGGGCGGTACTTTTGCAGCTTGCACATACCGCTGAGGAACGCGCCGAAGAAGGTGTCGCCGGCTCCGTTGGTATCGGCGACCTTGACCTTGAAGCCCTCGACCAGTCCCGTATTGCTGCCGCAGCGGAAGTAAGCGCCGTCAGCGCCGAGGGTGACGAGGATCAGCGGGATACTGTAGCGTTCAAAGAGCATCGCCGTGCCCTGTTCGGCGTCGTCGACGCCTGTCAACAGCACCAGCTCTTCGTCGGAGATCTTCAAGATATCGACGAAGCTCAGCGGAGCGCTCATATAATACAGCGCGTCCTTCAAGGTGCTCCAGAGACTTGCGCGGTAGTTGGGATCATAGGTGATCACCGCGCCGAGCTTTTTTGCCTTTTGCGCGGTGTTCAAGGTAGCGGTTCGGGAAGGCTCGTCCGTCAGGCTGACAGAGCCGAAGTGCAGAAAACGTGTGTTTTTCAGCTGATTATCGGAGATCTCGGATTCGGACAGAAGGGTGTCGGCAAAGCCCTTGCGGTAAAAGGCAAAATCACGCTCGCCGCTCGGCTCTAAGGATACCACCGCGAGGGTGGTGTTAGCGGCGTCGGTCGCGATCATGCCGTCGGCGTTCACGCCGTTCTGCTTCACGGTGTCGATCAGAAGCTTGCCGAACGCGTCGTTTCCGACCTTGCCGATAAAGGCGGTCTCAGCGCCCAGCCGCGCGGCGGCTACCGCTACGTTGGCGGGCGCTCCGCCGGGGAACGCGGTATAGACGGGGATCCCCTGCTCGGAGACTCCGGTTTGGGTCAGATCGATCAGTATCTCGCCGATAGTGGTGATATCAGTCATAGCGACCTCCTATAAACGATGTTGTTATTGGATCGAATCGATAAAGCGGCGGAACGCGGCGGCTCCGTTTTCATCACGCTTGAAAACGCCGGCGTCGCAGAGCACCTGCTCGAACACCGCGCCCACCTCGGCATGGATGACGTCCATGGCGTTCTCGGCGTTCAGCTCGGGGTGTCGGGCGACGACATCCTTTGCCCACGCGGCATGGCTCGCGGTGGCGGGGTCGGCGGTCAGATCGGCGTTTGACAGGATCGCGTCCTTCACCGCCTCCAGCTCGGTCGCGAGGCGTGCCGGAAGCACCGCCAAGCCCATGACCTCGATCAAGCCGATGTTCTCTTTCTTGATATGATGGAGCGAGGGATTCGGATGGAACACGCCCAGCGGACGCTCCTCGCTTGTGATATTATTGCGCAGCACCAGATCGCACTCGAACAGTCCGTCTTTCATACGCGCGATCGGCGTGACGGTGTTGTGCGGCGTGTTATCGGTAAAGGCAAAGATCCCTGCCTGCTCGTCGGTATACCCGCGCCAAGCCTTCAGCACATGGGCACAGGCTTCGGAGAGCTGAGCCTTGTCGGAAGATCTCAGACGGATGACCGACATCGGCCACTTGACCGTCGCGGCGTTTACATCGGGGTACGCGGACAGAGAGAACGCGTATTCGGGCTGCGCCAGAGCCATCGCGAAGGTGTAATTGCCGCCTTGGAAATGCTCGTGAGAGAGGATCGAGCCGCCGACGATGGGAAGGTCGGCGTTGGAGCCGATAAAATAATGCGGGAACTGCCCGATGAAGTCGAACAGCTTTCGGAACACAGCGGCGTCGATGGCCATCGGGATATGCTCGCTGTTGAAAACGATACAGTGCTCGTTATAGTAGCCGTAGGGCGAGTATTGCAGATACCATTTTCCGCCGTTGATCCCGATCGGGATCGGACGCAGATTCTGGCGCGCGGGATGGTGGTCGTTGCCCGCGAATCCCATGTTCTCGGCACAGAGCTGGCACTTGGGGTACGCGGTGGATGCGGAAGCTCTCGCCTTGGCGATATCGCGGGGGTCTTTCTCGGGTTTTGAGCGGTTGATGGTGATATCGAGAGTGCCGAAATCACAGTCATACTGCCACTTCAGATCCTTCGCGATACGTCCGGCGCGCACATAATTGAGCTTTTGGCTGAAATCAAAATACCAGTCGGTCGCCGCAAGCGGTGACTCGGCGTAACGTTTCGAAAACTCACGGATGACCGCTGAGGGCAGGGGCGTCACGATCCCCATCAGCTTAGTATCGAAGAGATCGCGGTTAGCGCCGGTATCCTCGATCACGCCGTTCGCACACGCGTAGTCGATCAAAGGCTTTAAGATCTCGTCAATAGACGATCCGTCGTCTGAAACAGGCTCATCGACCCAGTCGTAGACCCTAAGCGTATCCATGAGCATATTGCGGATGACGATCTCATCCGCTTTTTCTATCAAATGATGTCTGACCGCGTAGTCGATCAAACGTTGAATATCAGAACAGATCACAGCGTATTCCTCCGATCAAATGATCTCGATACCGCCGACGGGGCGGATCCTTAACACATAACAGCTTCCCTCTCCGAAAAGGGAATCCATCTTCTCGGCGTAATCGGCGGTCTTGTCCATCGGCACAAACGCCTGTATCGTGCCGGCAAAGCCGCCGCCGTGGACGCGTACCGCGCCGTACTCGCCTAAGACAAGACGGCTGACGGCGATCGCGAGCGGGATCCCCTGCTCGGTGGGCTTGGAGGTGGAACAGAGGTTCTGGAGCAGATTCGCCGAGGACGCCGCCGACTGGCGATAAAGGGTGAAGAAGCGTTCCAGATCGCCGCGCTCCAGCGCGTCGGCTTCCAGGATCGCGCGGCTGTTCTCACCGAAGAAGTGGATCGCGCGCAGGATGGCGCGATCGTTGACCTTGCCGTGCAGATCGGGGATCGCTCTGAAAAACTCTTTTTCATCGACCTCGCGCAGGACGCTCTTGCCGAAGCAGGCGGCGACGCTCTTCATCTCCGCGGGTACGGCGACATAGTCGTCGGTCAGATCGGAGTGACTTCCCTTGGTATCGGTGATACACAGGTTATAGCCCGCTGCCTCAAAGTCAAAATCATGCTTCTCGACCTTGGGATCTTCGGTGTCGCTGAAGTCGATAAAGACAAAACCGCCGACAGAGCATACCATCTGATCGAGCAGTCCGCTGCCCTTGCCGAAGTAGACGTTCTCGGCATACTGGCCGATCTTCGCGATCTCGATCTCACCGGCTTTGCAGTGGTTGTATCGCACGTCGATGATGGTGCCGATCAAGGTCTCAAACGCCGCTGAGGAAGAAAGCCCGCTGCCACTGAGCACATCGGAGACACTGTAGGCGTCAAAACCGCCGATCTTCACGCCCATCTCACAAAAGCGGGACGCGATACCGCGGATGATCGCGATGGATTTTCCTTTTTCCTCTTCATGAACCGAAAGGTCGGAGAGGTCGACCGCGCTCATGCCGTAACCCTCGGACTGCACGCGGATCACGCCCTCTTCGTGGAAGGCAACGACCGCGACCGCGTCAAGATTGACCGCCGCCGCCAAGGCACAGCCGTGCTGGTGGTCGGTATGGTTACCGCCGATCTCGGAACGTCCGGGAGCGGAGTAGAGGTGGATATCATCGCGGTCGGGGAAGGAGTTTGCAAAGCCCTCGATCGCCCTGAGATAACGGTCGCGTTGGACGGCAAGGACTTTTTCATCGCTGCCGTAAAGAACGCGCAGCTCCTCGTCGATACCGCCGTTTCGGATATGGTTGATCAATTCCTGTATTTTCATGTCATGTTCCTCACATTCCGAGTTTTCTCATTTCTTCGAGGACTTCTTCCTCGGTCTTTTCCTTGCCGCTGACCGCGCCGGTCTCGGAAGCGTAATACGCCTTTTCCTCGGGGCTGCCGGGCATGATCTTGTTGCCGTTTTCATCGAGGATGAAATCGCCGTAGTCATCGACGATCGGCAAGAAGCGTGAAAAATCCTTGATCAGCAATCGGGCTGTCAGCATCTCGATCGCGCCGAAGCCGAAGAAGAACCAAATAAACGCGTACAGCGGCATCATCTGAGGATCGGAGTAGGTCAGATAGATGGGGAAAAGATGGAAGAATAGGATGACCGGCAGAAACCAGAACTTGTGGAAGGCAAAGTACAGCGCCATCCGGATCAAGTTCGGGATCGTGTTCTCAAACGCCGCCATCGTCGGGAACAGGTAGATCATGATGATCGCCGCGACCAGTCCCAGCGCGTATACGGCGTACTGGAGCAGGTTGATGAAGCCCTCCGCCTGCTGACAGACACGGACGTTGAAGTAGCCGATCACGACGAGCACAGCGAAAACGACCCACGCGATGGTCGCCTGCTTGAAGTTCGTCTTGAAGCCGATCCAAAACTGTTTGAAGGGGCTTAGGTTGCCGTCTCCGCGCAGGGTCTTCAGCATGACGTGATCCAAGGCGGCATAGGACGCGCCGACGGTCACGATCGGAAGGCTGAACAGGACGAACATTAGGTTCGCGCAGATGATGATATAGATCTTCGTCATCACCTTGCCGAAGGAGCTTTCGTTGCTCATGAACGAGCTGATAAAATTGCCCATTGGTTATCCCTCCCCCAGTACATAATCAAGAAAGTCTTCCACTTCCTTGAGGTTCTTGCTCTGTGCGCCGACGCCCAGCGCGCAGCTCTCGCTGTAGACATGATATTCGGATATCAAGATACTGTCGCTGATGTCGATACCGACGGGTATCGGACCGGGATGGTCTTCATCCGGCTCCTCGGGTTCGTAGTAAACGAAACGGTCGGCGTACTTTTTCTTGATCGACGCGCAGCGTTCGTCGTTCAGATCCATCAGTCTGCCGCTCCTGCCGAGCGCGGCAAGGGATTCTCTTTCCATCGTGATCGCGTCCAGCTCGCCGGTATCCGCGAGGGTGATGAAGGCGTTGTAATAGGCGTTGCCGCGCGCCTGGTTCTTGGTATAGTCAAAGTAGGAGGAAGCGTTGAACTCCACCTTCTTCTTAGTCAGATCATAGCCCTCGGCCTTGGTGAAATCCTCCCAGAGCTTGGAGCCGGTGCCGACGTCGGCATAGGTGTTCGAAAAGTTCACCATCAACCAGTTGTCGGGGATGTTGGTGGCAATACGAATGATCAAAAAGGTACCGAACGCCAGCACGAACACGATCGCGATGATCGGGATCTTGAAGTACATCCAGATATAGCTCAGCGCCTCGCGCTTGGGCATACTCTTGATCTTTTCTTTTTCTTCTGACCAGTTGATTTTGTTAGGATTCAATGTCGTTTCTCCTCTTACGGATCTATCAGATTCTTACTTGACTTTTATGATATCGAGCTGCATCGAGGGATAGTCGCCCATCAGCCTCGGGAAGGTGTAGCCGCTGTTCATCAGCGCCGCGCCGAGGATCTCAAACTCACCGTTGACCGAGTAGGTCGCGTCGGGATCGAGTCCCTTGAGGCGCAGGTGGATCGCCGCGGCGTTCGCGAGCGGATTAGTGACGACGATGCTCAGTAAGCTGCGTGATCTGTCGGGCGCAACAAACTGCCACGCGAAGTAACAGCCGCTATCCTCCATGGAGCTGAGACGGTAGTAAAGCCCGTTGTGGATCATCGGCTCGAGCTCCTTGAAGCGCGCGATCTGGGCTTTCATTTCATCGAGTTCTGCGTCGCTGAGCTTTGTCAGATCCAGCTCATAGCCGAATGCGCCCATCATCGCGACCGTGCCGCGGGTCGACAGAGGCGTCAGACGCCCTGTCTGGTGGTTCGGGGTAGCGCTGACATGCGCTCCGATCGCGCTGACGGGATAGCCGAACGAGGTTCCGTACTGGATCGTCAAGCGAGAGATCGGATCGGTGTTGTCGGAGCACCAGATCTGAGGCGAGTACTGCAGCATACCCGCGTCGAAACGTCCGCCGCCGCCCGCGCAGCCCTCAAAGAGGACATGCGGAAACGCCTTGGTCAGACGGTCATAGATCTTGTACAGGCTCAGATAGTAGCGGTGGGTGACCTCGCCCTGTCGAGGAGAGGGAGCGGCGTGGGAATAGACGTCCGCCAAAGGACGGTTGAAATCCCACTTGATATAGGTGATGTTATACTTTGTCAAGAGATCGGACAAGGTATTGTAGATATATTCGTGGACCTCCTGTCGGGAGAGGTCGAGTACCAGCTGGTTGCGCGCCATCATCGGGGCGCGGTTCGGGGCGGTCATCGCCCAGTCGGGGTGGGCGCGGTAGAGGTCGGAATCCTCGTTGACCATCTCGGGCTCTACCCACAAACCGAACCTCAGCCCCATGGCGTTGATCTTTTCGATCAGACCATCCAAACCGTTCGGGAGCTTGTCGGTATCGGGGATCCAGTCGCCCAGTCCCGCATTATCGTCGACGCGGTTCTTGAACCAGCCGTCGTCCAGAACGAAGAGCTCTACGCCGATATCCGCCGCTTTTTCGGCGAGCTTGACGATTTTTTCTTCGTTGAGATCGAAGTAGGTCGCCTCCCAGTTGTTGATCAGCACAGGGCGGTGGCTGAGCTTGTACTGTCCGCGCACGACGTTGTTGCGGATGACACGATGAAAACGGTGCGACAGCTCGGTAAGGCCGTTGGCGCAGGAGAGGATGACCTCGGGGGTGTGAAAGCTCGTCGCGGGAGACAGCTCCCAGCGGAAGCGATCGTCATTGATACCGGTAACGACCCTTACGCTGTCGAACTGATCCAGCTCGATCTCGGTCTTGTGGTTGCCGGAGTACATCAGCATCATACCGTAGCAGGCGCCGTTTTCCTCGGTCGCTTCATGATCGCAGAGGATGACGAAGGGGTTATGCTGGTGGCTGGACATACCCCTGCCGGAGGCGAGGGTATGGATCCCATGGAACAGCGGTACACGTTCGGGCTGGCGCTCCATACAGTGTCTGCCATAGAAGTGGATCATATCCCACTTGCCAAAGGGCAGCTCGAGACACATGGAGGACGCTTTGCGCAGCCATACGGTCTCGCTGCCGGCGTTGATGATCTCGGCGGTGCGGGTGATGACGTCCAGCTCATCGAACACGCCGTAACAGAGCTTGATGCGGATGTTGGCGGCGGTATCGAGCAGGGTGACGATCAAGGTCTGAGCCTGAGTATCGCCCTCATAAACAGACGGCAGCCCGGGGATCGAATACTTGCCGTCAAGGATCTCGTGGGCTTCATAGCGAAACTCCGCGCAGCGGCTGCCGTCGGAGCAGGATGACGCGATGCTGTTCACGCGAAAATCGCCGACGCCGAAGGAGGTATACTCCTGCGGCATGGAATCCAGCGAGAAATCGCGGTTGTTGCGCATATCGTAAGGGTTGCCGGAAAAGCCGTGGTCATAGGTGCGGTACAGGTACGACATGTCGTTCTGCCCGAGCTTGGGGCCGTAGAACTGATGGTTGAGATAACCCATGCCGTCGATCTTCATCTGATAGCTTGTATGGGCTGTTTCCAAAATCAGCTGGCGGGTCGATTCAATATAGCGGATACTCATGAGGGATCCTCCTTGCGGGATAGTTTATGATTCGTCAGCCTTGTGCTGCTGACGATAGAATTTCGGACTGACGCCGTAGAAGTTTTTGAATGTCTTGGAGAAGGTCAAGGGGTTGTCATAGCCGATCTGACGCGAGATCTCCTGGATCGGGTTGTCGGTCTCGGTGAGGAATTTCGCCGCGCGTTTCAGCTTGCACTGGATGAGATACTCCTGCGGCGAGATCCCCATCTTGTTTTTGAAGATGTTCGTCAGATAGCTGCGGTGGATACCGATATATTTGGCGACGTCGCTGATCTTGGCGGTCGCGTAGTTCTCACGGATAAAGTCGGCGGCGTATTTCACATAGACGTCGGTAGAATACTCATGCGATTTTTTACTGCCTTGGTTGGATTTATAATGTGATTCCACAGCGAGCGCGACAAACTCCATCAGCAATCCCGTGCGCATCAGCACATGTGCGGGAGAGACCTCCGCAAGGTCGAGGACGCGTTTGCACAGGTTGTAGAATTCGTCGGGGTCGATGTAACATTCCTGCACGTTCACTCCCTTGACAAAACCTGCGCGCTCCGCACAGTCAGCCGCAAGGTTGCCGTCGAACGCCATCCAGCAGTAGACCCACGGATCTTCGCTGTCGGCTTTGTACCATGTGTCCTCATCGGGCTTGGTCATGAACATCTGACCGAAGTGCAGCTCCGTTTCCTTACCGTTGACGGACAGAACGCCTTTGCCCTCAAGGATCACATGGAGGTGATAGCCTGTTCTTTTTTCGGTATCGAAGTAATAATCGGGCAGACAGTGCTCGACGCCGCACAGCAGCATATAAATGTCGTCCGACACGCGTCTCTGACACGCAAGGCAGCGTATCTTCGGGGTCTCATACAACCCCGCTCCCTGTAAAACCGCCATATCCGTCGCCCCCTTTTCGTAATTTGTCAAAGCTTTTATGAAAGCCGTCATACAAAGCGGCTTTCATAAAGGCTTTAACGTAAGCCAACCGTACCCTTCTCACCCTAATCATCGCCTGTTGCCGCGCAGCTGTGAATTAGGCGGGCTGCTATTCGTTTTGACTTTGCGGGAAATCCCTATAATGTGAAAACAAAGCCGGAGATACTACATCTGTAATACCTCCGGCTCTATCTCATTATTCAAGTACCGTTAAATCGTACTTACAGCTTGCCGCCCGAGGTAGCGATACCTTCTACAAATTGCTTTTGGAAGATGACATAGATAACTATCATCGGTACGACTGCCAGAACAGCCGCGGCCATCATGGTGGGGTAGTTGCTGGAAAACTGTCCCTGCATCTTAGCAAGACCCGCCGACAGAGTAGTGGTCTCGGCTCTGGTGCAGACAATCATGGGCCACATCAGGTCCTTGAACGCGAACAGCGCGGTAAAGATACCCAGAGAAACCATGGACGAACGGGTCAGCGGCATCATGATGCGTAAGAAACGCTGGCCGATGTTACAGCCGTCGATATCAGCCGCTTCCTCCAGATCCTTGGGAAGTCCCTCGTAACCTGTCTTGAGCAGGTAGGTACCGAACGCGGTAACGATACCCGGGAATACCAGACCGGAGACCGTGTTGAGCAGTCCGAGACCGGAAACCATCAGGTACTGGGGGATGATGAAGATCTGGGCGGGGATCATCATCTGAACAAGTACCAGAGCGAATAAGAAATTCTTGCCCGGGAACTTCAGACGACCGAACGCGTAGCCTGCCATCGTCGCGGTCAGACATGCGCAGATAACACGGAAGAGGATCATCAGCAGGGTGTTCTTATAGAGAAGGATGAAGTTGTAGCTCTGCCATACTTCTCCGAAGTTTTCCCAGTGCCAGCCGTGGGCGGGGAAAATATAGAACGGATCGACCGAGATCGCTTCCTGGTTGGTTTTCAATGCTGTGAGGATCATCCACACGAAGGGAACCAACATGATGAACGCCATGATGATCAGCACGATATACATGACTACTTTACTTGCGATATTTCTTGCGCGAGCGCTTTGCATAAATCAGTTCCCCCTTTCTTACGGATGATAAACGAGCTTCTTCTCAGCACGCTGCAGGATGAAGGTGACGATCATGATGAAGATGACCAGGAAGATGACGATCGTCGCGCCGTAGCCCTTGTTGCCCTGTGTGAAAGCGTAATCATAGAACAGGTAAACGATGGACTGGGTGTTCTCGAGCGCGAGGTTGGTCTTGTCCATGACCATGAACATCAAGTCGAATATCGTCAGAGCGCCGATGATACGGGTCTGTACGATGAAGAAGGTCGTCGGTGAGAGCAGCGGCACGGTGATATGGAAGAACTGGCGGATGCCGGTCGCTCCGTCTATCTCTGCCGCCTCATAGTAGTCGCCCGGGATCTCCTGCAGACCCGAGATGAACAGAACCATGTTGTAACCGATGATCGACCATACGCCGATAACGCCGATGGAGATCCACGCGATGTTGGGATCGGAGATCCACGCGATATCGGTATGGAAGATGTTGTTCAAGAGACCGAACTGCTGGTTGTACAGCCACTTCCAAACCATGGCGACCGCCGCCGGGGCACAGACCATGGGCAGGAAGAAGATAGTACGGAACAGGGAGGTGCCCTTGAGCTTCTTGTTCAGGAACACTGCGAGAACCAAAGCGATGATAACGCCGAACGGCACTTCGATGATCGCGTACTTGATGGTGTTCCAGAGCGAATGCCAAACTTCGCCGGAGGCAAAGACCTTGACATAGTTTTCAAAACCTATAAAAACATTGCCCTTGCCGAAGTCGCCCGTCTTGCAGAAGGACTGCCACAGTGTGTTGAACGCCGGATAAAAGTTCAATACGATCAAACCGATGATCGTCGGCGCGACAAAACACAACGCCCATATGGCTTCTCTCTTCTGCGCCTTGGTACGCTTCTTCTTAGGCGCTTTCTGTTTCATAAGTCCCCTCCTTTGTCAGAATTATAAACCGCAAGGCGAGCCGACCGGGATACGCTCGGCTCGCCGTAAGTTATTCAGTCAGAGCTTTGATGAAACAATTACTCCTTAGCGATAGCGTCCTCGATGATCTTCTGAGCGTTGTCGCAAGCGGTAGACATCAGAGCGGGATCTTCGGGGTTCTGCCACGGATCCAGGAACGCGCCCTTCTGCTGGAGAGCATCTTCCCAAACGGTGGTGTTGCGGGTGTAGGGACGGAAGTAGAGGCTGAACTCCTCTGCCTTGATGAACGCGGAAACGTCCATGCCTTCGAACGCGTTAGCGAAAGTATCGGAAACGCCCTTCATGCCGCCCATGGTAACGCCTTTTTCAGACTGCAGCTTCTGGCCTTCTTCGCCGCACAGATAAGCGATGAGGCTGTAGCAGGATTCGGGATCCTTAACCTTTGCGGAAGCAGCCCAGCCCAGACCGTTGTAAGCGGACCAGCGCTCTTCCTTCTCGCAGGTGCCGTTGCCGTTTACATCAGCGTAGGGCAGCAGCGACCAATAATAGTCAGCGTGATTCTCAGCGGTGTAGAACGCGTTGATCATCCAGGAACCCTGTGTGATCATACCGACCTTGCCGGACTGGAACAGAGAATCTGTACCGGTCTCAGCTACGACAGACTGGGGAGCGCCTACGGTGAGGAGCTTACGCATCATTTCCATGCCCGCCTTCGCTTCGTCGGAACCGATCTTGGTGGATTTGTGATCGTCGCCTACAACATTACCGCCGTAGGAATAGATGAGGTTGTACCAACCGTCCTGGTTGTTGGAGGTGTTCATCGCCATACCGTAGACGTCGCCGTTGGAGCCTTCGGTGATCTTCTTAGCGGCTTCGTACATGTTCTCCCAGGTCCAGTTGTCGGTGGGATAGTCAACGCCGTACTTATCAAAGATAGCCTTGTTGTAAAGAAGAGCAATGGTGTCGTGGTCCTTAGGCAGAGCAAAGATCTTGCCGTCGGAACGGGTGTACAGATTCTTGACGCCCTCATAGTACTTCGACAGATCGATGGAGCTGTCCTTAGAGACATAGTCGGTCAAGTCGAGCAGGATGTCGTTCTCCATGTACATCTGAGCGGTGTTGCTGTGCATCCAGAAAACGTCGGGCATGGTACCGCCGGAAGCGCCTGCTTCGAGGAGCGTCCAGTAGTTGTCCCAGTCAACTACTTCTACGTTGACCTTTACGCCGGAGGTCTCTGTCCACTTGTCACAGATCTCCTGGATGCCCTTCTGCTGGTTGGAGTCCCAGATGTTGACGGTGATGGCACTCGCCTTGCTGCCGGAGCCGCTGTCGGAGCCGGAACCGGAGCCGGAGCCGGAGTTACCGCCGCATGCTGCCATCACGGAAGCAACCATGAGAGCCGCGAGGATAATAGCGATTAATCTTTTCATGTCTTTTCCTCCTGTTGAAAAAGTATTGTTATTTTGCACAAAGGTCACAACCCATAGTGCTTTTACAACGTCATTTTACTACCACAGTCAACATTTGGCTATAGTCCTATGTGAGCGAAACATGGCTTTATGTTAGATTTTGGTCTAATTCTACCACAAACCGACATTTCTATCAACCCACCGGGTCGATATGGTTTTGTTAATTTGCTCACTTTGCACTAACATTTATCAACTCTGTTGTGCAAATTCACCGTGGAAATGCATGTATAAATTGCACAAAACCTAAAATAAATTTTATGCACTTCATACCAGACTTCTCTTTTTATATCGTGATTTTTCCCATATTTATGCGGTTTTTTGGGATGATGTCACAATGTTTTCCGCGTAATATTCGGCAAAACAAGGCAGGAATCTCAGGGTTTTGTGATATGCATATTGTGAATATACAACATTTTAACATATTTTCACGACATATGCCTATACTATTTTTGCTTCTTTTCCGCTACACTAGGGAGTATCAGAAGCTATCGCTTCTTGATAGGAAACTTCAATGGCGTATGCTCACTCCACAATATGAGCAGCGTACATCCAGAAGGAGGTTGTGTCAACACCGTCGGACTTGCGGTGCGGCAGCGTGGAGACCTGTCGTAATGCGGAGTATCCCACAGCACGGCTCATGGTCACGGGATCCTTTCTATATTATATAAAGGTTTGAGCTTTCCCATGACAAAGATCCGGCTCAGCGTTTACCCGCGAGGCGTTTGGACGGAGGTCCTCTCGTCATAGTCGAATTTATGTCAGAAGTAATTTTAAAGGGAATCAAGAAAATCTACGACAACAAGGTAACAGCGGTTCACGACGTTAACCTCAAGATCGCAGACAAAGAGTTCATCGTTCTTGTCGGTCCCTCGGGCTGCGGTAAGTCCACCACCCTGCGCATGGTAGCGGGTCTGGAGGATATCTCCGAAGGCGAGCTGTACATCGACGGCAACCTGATGAACGACATCGTTCCCAAGGACAGAGATATCGCGATGGTCTTCCAGAACTACGCGCTCTATCCCCACATGACCGTACGCGACAACATGGCGTTTGCGTTGAAGCTCAAGAGGACCCCTAAGGCTGAGATCGACGCTAAGGTCAAGGAGGTCGCCAACATCCTGGGCATCACCCAGTACCTCGACAGAAAGCCGAAGGCGCTCTCCGGCGGTCAAAGACAGCGTGTCGCGATCGGCAGAGCGATGGTAAGAAACCCGAAGGTATTCCTGATGGACGAGCCTCTTTCCAACCTCGACGCGAAGCTGAGAAACGAAATGCGCGCCGAGATCATCAAGCTCCGTCAGCGCATCGACACCACCTTCATGTACGTTACCCATGATCAGACCGAAGCGATGACGCTTGCCGACCGCATCGTCATCATGAAGGACGGTTATGTTCACCAGATCGGTACGCCCCAGGAGCTGTTCAACAGTCCTGTCAACCTCTTTGTCGCGGGCTTCATCGGCATGCCTGTCATGAACTTCTTCAAGGGCAGCAAGCTGCTGCTCGAGAACGGCGTTTACTATGCCGAGATCCGCGGCGAGAAGTTCCAGCTCAGCGACTTCCAGCAGAAGGCGCTCAAGAGCAAAGGTCAGAAGCCTGTCGCGATCACCGCGGGCGTACGTCCCCAGCACATCACTGTCGGCCAGGGAAAGCTCTCTGCTAAGATCGAAGTCAGCGAGATGATGGGTACCGAGTACAACATCCACGCGGCTTGCGGCGACGACGAGGTCGTCATGGTCATCCCCACCGTCGGTCTGAGCGCCGATGTTTCGATGGGCACCACCGTGAAGTTCGACATCGCTCCCGACCTCATCCAGCTCTTTGACGAAGATACAGGCAACAACCTGATCTGGTTCGACGAAGCATCCGCCAACGCTCACGCTCCCGAATGCGCGAAATACTGATTTTCATGTATTAGGTCTTTCTCCTTTCTTAATACTTGACTAACAAAGTCCCGAACGGTACCGGAACCGTTCGGGACTTTTCGTTCGCGCAAAAAGAGGAGCGGCAGTTTTTCTCTGCCGCTCGCTGTTTTATTGCTACTTAGTATTATTCTATTGTCGAAAACTTGTAGATCGTTTCTTCGTGATAGGTCTCGCCCGGGTTCAGCTGCGTTGTCGGAAAATGCGCATAGTTCGGCGAGCAGGGATAATGCTGGGTCTCCAGACAAAAACCGCCGTATCGAGGATAACGCAAGCCGTTTTTGCCCTTTTGCACCCGATCGGTTTGAATGAAGTTACCGCTGTAGAGCTGTACCCCCGGCTGGGTGGTGTACGCTTCGAGCGTGATCCCCGAACCGTGTGATACCGCTTTCGCAAACCGCCGCAGTCCCTCTCCGTTCAGAGCAAAGTTATGATCATAACCGCCGCATCGACGGATCTGTGCGTCATCCGCGTCGATATCCCGACCGATCGGCTTCATCACGCGGAAATCGAGCGGCGTATCCGCTGCGGGCAGGATCCTCCCCGTGGGGAGCGGTACCTCGTCGACCTCGGTAAAGCGATCGGCGTCGATCATCAGCTCATGGGACAGAACGTCCGAGCCGTCTTGACCGTTGAGATTGAAGTAGGAATGGTTGGTCAGATTGATGACTGTCGACGCATCGGTCGTCGCGGTATAAGCGATCGAAAGAGCGTTATCCTCCCTCAGCCGATAGCGGATCTCCAAACGCAGGCTGCCGGGATAGCCCTCGTCGAACGCGGGGCTGAGATATCGGAACACCACCGCGTCGCCGTCGATCTCTCCGTCAAAAGCTTTATGAGAATAGATCCCGTGCAGATGATTGTTTCCGTCGTTCTTCTGAAGCTCATACGTCTTGCCGTTCAGCGTAAAAGAGGCGTTTTTGATACGGTTGGCGAATCTGCCGACAAACGCGCCGAAAAAGACGGTGCCGTTCTCGTAATCGCTCAGCGTATCATAGCCGAGGACTACATCGCGTGATCCGCCGTCCTTGTCGGGAACGCAGATACTCTGTATCGCACAGCCGTAGCTGAGGATCCCGACGCACATACCGCTGTCGTTCTTCATCCAATATCTTTTGACGGCTATCCCATCCTTTGTCGTACCGAACGGCTCACAGGTGATCGTGATCATAGACGACTCCTTTGCTATGGATTACGACCTCATTATAGCGGATCGTAGCGGTAAAAATCAATCTGTTTTCACAGATTTGTTTGGAAAAAATCCTCGAGCTTATCGAAGGGGATCACATGCTCCTTGCCGCCGTCATAGAGATCGGTATGGGACGCGCCGGGGATCAAGAGCAGTTCCTTGTTGTCTGTATATTTGTTGCCCTTGATCATGTTCGCGTAAGCGTCCTTGCCGAAGTAGCAGGAATGTGCCTTGTCGCCGTGCATCACCAGCACCGCGCTGCGGATCTCGTTGGAATAACGCAGGATCGGCTGGTTCATAAAGGACTGGCATCCGATGACGTTCCAGCCGCCGTTGGAGTTCAGCGAACGGGGATGATAACCGCGGTCGGTCTTGTAGTAGTCATGGTAGTCCTTGACAAAATACGGCGCGTCCTCGGGAAGGGGATCGATCACTCCGCCGCCGAGCTTATAAGAACCGTTTTTGTAATCCTCCAGACGCTGGGCGCAAAGCGCGGCTTTCCGCTGATAGCGCGACTCCTCGCTGTCTTCGGAATCAAAGTAGCCGTTGGCGTTGACGCGCGTCATATCGTACATGGTAGAAGCGACCGTCGCCTTGATACGGGTATCGAGCGCGGCAGTGTTGATCGCCATACCGCCCCAGCCGCAGATACCGATGATTCCGATACGGTCGGGATCGACCCGATCGTTCAGCGAGAGATAGTCGACCGCCGCCATGAAATCTTCGGTGTTGATATCGGGAGAAGCCATATACCGCGGCTCACCGCCGGATTCGCCGGTAAAGGACGGATCGAACGCGATCGTCAGAAAACCGCGCTCAGCCATCGTCTGGGCGTACAGCCCCGAGCACTGCTCCTTAACGGCGCCGAAGGGTCCGCATACCGCGATCGCGGGCAGCTTTCCCGAAGCGTTCTTCGGAACATACAGATCCGCCGCGAGGGTGATACCGTAACGGTTGACAAAGGTCACCTTGCTGTGGTTGACCTTATCGCTCTGCGGGAATGTTTTGTCCCATTCTTTGGTGAGATTCAATTCTGCTGTCTTCATCATAAAAAAATACCTCCGTTTTGCAATTGACATTCAGGTTGAAACTAACTATAATAGGTTCAAGTACATTATAGAACTTAAAGTTAACTTTAAGTCAATACCTTTTTCAATTTTTTCGGAGGGGTTTTATGTTATATACTGTCGGCGAAATGGCAAAGATCCTCGGCGTTCAGCCGTCCACCCTGCGCTACTACGACAAAGAAGGGCTGCTGCCCTTTATTGCGCGCTCAGAGGGCGGGATCCGCATGTTCACCGAAAAGGACTATGAAGCCCTGCAGGTGATCGGTTGCCTCAAAAAATCGGGGCTTTCGATCAAAGAGATCAAGTCCTTCATCACGATGGCACAGCAAGGTGATAAGACCATCAAAGAACGCTACGAGTTGTTTCATGGCAGACGGGAAGCGTTGCTCAAACAGATGGAAGAACTGCAAAAAACGCTCGATCTGCTCAACTTCAAATGCTGGTACTACGAGACCGCGATCAAGGACGGTACCGAAAAAAGAGTCGGCTCGATGACAGCGGATGAGATCCCCGAAGAATACCGACACGCCAAAGAACAGCTGGATATCCTGCACCGATAAGCAAGAGCCCCACGCTCAGTCCGATCAAGACAAGCGTGGGGCTTTTCTGTCATACTAAGTATCATATCAAGCTTTGGCGGCTTCCTCCTGTGCCTTTTGCTCCGCCTGCATGATGTCGCTGATCGCGGCGTTATCGAGCTCCAAAGTATCGTCGGCGGCTTTGGATTCGTCGGCAAACGCGTCGAACTCGTTCTGCTTCGTCTCGAGCAGCTGCATGATCCGCTCGTCGACGGTATCGTCGCACAGTAAACGGTACACCAGCACCGAACGCGCCTGACCCATGCGGTAAGCGCGTGAGATCGCCTGGTTCTCGATCGACGGCTTCAACTGCGGCTCACAAAGGATGACGACCGACGCGCTCTGGATGTTCAGTCCCGTACCGCCGGACTGGATCTGCGCCACCAGACAGGCGCCGGCGGGCGCATTGTCGAATTCGTCGATGATCTCCTGCCGTCTCGCGGGACTGACCGAGCCGGTGATCGGCTCCATACAGCTCTCGCCGATCAGAGAAGCGATCTTACCGACCGTATCGAGGAAGAACGAGAAGATCAGCACCTTGCGTTCCTGCTCCCGCGCGTCCTCCACGATCTCGAGCAATCGCCGCGCCTTGGAGGAATCCTCGAGATCGTCAACGTTCCAAGAGACCCTGCGTGCCGCCATGAAGTTCTGCTCCGCGATCGCTTCTTGATAGATCTTCTTTTCCTCGGGCAGCAGATCACACCACTCACAGCTCTCGACAAGCTCGGGCAGTTCGGTCAGAACATCCTCACGTTTGCGGCGGTAGTAGACCGGCGCGACCGCGTCACGGAATCGGGGCGCGGAGGACAGCGACAGCATGGGACGGATCGTTTTGGAGACCTCCGGGTTGAGGATCGCGATCAAGGTCGCCATCTCCTCTACCCTGTTTTCCAGCGCGGTACCGGTCATGAACAGCAATCTCTCCGCGTGGGCGCAGAGCTTTTTCACGTTGCCGGTGCGCTGTGCGGAGGGGTTCTTGATATAATGCGCCTCGTCGACCGTCAGCATGGACAGGCGGAAGTCGTCGGAAAGTTCAAACGCCGCGGTCGTTTCATAGGTCGTGACCGCTACGCCGCCCTGTGACAGCCACTGCCGCAGGGCAAGCTCCTTGCCGTTGCCATGCACCTTGACGACCCCGAGATCACTGTGCTTTGCGATCTCACGGCACCAGTTGGTCAGAACGGAGGCGGGACATACGACGGCAAAATGGGTCGCGCCCTTGTTGCGCAGGTGTACCATCACGGCGATCGCCTGTACCGTCTTGCCCAAGCCCATCTCATCGCCGAGCAGGATCCTCTTCTGGGCGACGGCGTATTTGACGCCCCACTCCTGATACCGTCTGAGGGTACAGCGCAGTCCGGTAAGGTCGAGTTCGACGTCGGCGACCGATTCCGACAGCTCCTCGGGCAGTCCGTAAACGCCCTCCCCGGAGCCGACGCGGTCGGGTTCGACCGATTCCAGCAAATTCACATACGTGATCGGGTCGCGCGTAAAATCATCCCAAGCGTTATTCGGGGTGATATAATGGACGCGGCTGACAGAATCGAGCGCTTTCTCAACAGGCAGGATATTTCTGTCGGACAAGATCTCGGAAAGCGTCGCACAGGCGGCTTCGGCGGCGTCTTTCTTGCCGGATGACGCGAACAGCCATCTCAGCCCGCCGGACGCGGGCTTAGCCTCGACGATCGCGCGGCTGAGCGCACCGTCATACTGCTGACGAAAGCGCGCGGCGGCATCGACGGCAGGCTCGATCTGTCTGTACCGCGACAGCGCCGTGATCAGCGCGGTGGATTCGGGCGTCTTCTCGTCCGCGCTCAGACGGATCTTGATCCCCTCCTGCGCGGTATCGGCGATCTGCGCGGCGATCTTCTTGATCTCCTGCGCACCCTCGGGGCTGATACCGTTGATCGAAGCGATCTGATAAGGATTCGCGCGCATGACGTCGGCGACGGTATGCAGCCCCGCGTCATGGAGCGACTTGACGCGCAAGCCCTTTTTATAACGGCTCAGCTCGTCGACGGGGACCGTCCTCAAGATCTCGTCGGATCCGCCGGAAGCGATCTTTCCGGTCGCGGCATCGATCTGTGACAGGCACTGTTCCCTGAGAGAATCCAGCTGCCGGAACTTCGCGTATAACTCCTGATATTTCCGCTGAAAGGCTCTGACCTCCGATGCACTGTAACTGCGCGCCATCATTCCACATCCTTAGCATATAGATTTCTAAGGCAAAGTATATCACATCCGATAACACTTTGACAAGAAAAGCGCTGAAGAAATATCTCAAAACAGCTTTTATTTTTTACCGTTTCATGCTATCATAAAGGATAGACTTTCATCATACGGGAGGAAGGCTCATGTTTCACATCTTAGTCGTGGACGACGACAAACATACGCGTAAGCTGATCGAGGCGGTCCTCAAAACCGAGAACTACACGGTCTATACCGCCGAGAACGGCGAAGAAGCGCTCGCTGTCATCGACCGCGAGTATATCGACCTCATCGTGCTTGATATCATGATGCCGAAGATGAACGGCTATGAGCTGACAAAGCTGCTCAGAGAATCCAACAACGATCTGCCGATCCTGATGGTGTCCGCCAAACAGCTTCCGGCCGACCGCCACAAGGCGTTCCTGGTCGGAACGGACGATTATATCACTAAGCCCATCGACGAGGAAGAAATGCTCCTGAGGATCAAAGCGCTGTTGAGGAGAGCGAAGATCGTCAGCGAACGCAAGATCGTCATCGGCGGCGTCACACTGGACTATGACACCCTGTCCGTGACCAAGAACGGTGAAACGCAGGTGCTGCCGCAGAAAGAATTCCTGCTGCTGTATAAGCTCCTGTCCTACCCGGGAAAGATCTTTACGCGCATCCAGCTGATGGACGAGATCTGGGGAACGCAGAGCGAGACCGGATGGGAGACCGTGACCGTTCACATCGGACGGCTGAGAAAGCGCTTTGACGGATGGGAAGAATTTCAGATCGTGTCGGTCAGAGGACTCGGATACAAGGCGGTGAAGAAAGAAACATGAAAAATACAAAAAGGCAATCCAACATCGCGCTGACGCTGTTGTTCGCGGGCATCGTTTTCATCAACTTCGTTTTGGTCGCGACGGTGCTGGTCGCGGTGGGTACCGTGCTGATCCGCACCGGCGTGCTGTCGGAGATCTCTCCCCAGCCGCTGAGAGACCCCGTATCCATCCTGTTGACGATCCTTATCAGCTTGATCATCGGCGCGGGCATCTCGATGATCTTCAGCCGTATCATCACAAAACCCGTCAATCAATATGTCAACGCCATGCAGGCGCTGTCCCGCGGCGACTTTTCCGTCAGACTGGAGGGAGGACGACTGCTGGGCAAGCACCCTACGATGAAGGAGCTTACCGACAGCTTCAACACCATGGCGCAGGAGCTGGGACACACAGAGATCCTGCGCTCGGATTTCATCAACAATTTCTCCCACGAGTTCAAGACGCCTATCGTGTCGATCGCCGGATTCGCAAAGCTTTTGAAGCGCGGCGACCTAACCGAGGAGCAAAAAGCGGAGTACACCGATATCATCGAAGAAGAATCGCTCCGTCTCTCCGCCATGGCGACCAACGTGCTGAATCTGACCAAGGTCGAGAACCAGACCATCCTCACCGACGTCAAAAACTACAACCTCTCCGAACAGATCCGCAGCTGCATCCTGCTGCTCGAAGAAAAATGGACGAAGAAGGAGATCGATCTCAAGCTGGATTTTCGAGAGCATTTCATCACCGCCAACGAGGAAATGCTCAAGCAGGTATGGCTCAATCTGCTCGATAACGCGATCAAGTTCGCCGACGTCGGCGGAGAGGTCTCCGTCTCCGTCAAAGACGCGGGCGGTGAAAAGGTCATCTCTGTCGCGAACACCGGCAGCTTCATCCCACCGGAGGAACGCAAGCGCATTTTCAACAAATTTTACCAAACAGACAAATCTCACGCCTCTGCGGGTAACGGTATCGGTCTGGCGATCGTCAAAGAGATCGTTAATCTGCATAACGGCGAGATCGAAGTAGGCAGCGACAGTGATCGGACCGTGTTCACCGTCGCCCTCCCCGCATGACCCTCAAACCCCTTTCGCAGTCTGCGAGAGGGGAATCTTTTTTGCATATATTAATTTGTCTTTTATTTGGTTTGTTTAGATTTAGTTTAGAATCTTATGTAAAATATAATTGGATATTTAGGGTTTCGGGCTGAAAACAGCGAAAAGCGTATTTGGAAGGTAACTGCTCTGTCCCGACGACCCAACCATGTATACCAAGGAGGAAATTATGAGAAAAGTACAGATCATCACCGATTCCTGCTCCGACCTCACCCCCGCGCTGATGGAGCAGTACGGCATCGACTACGCAAAGATGAACACCGTTTTCAAGGGCGAGACCGCTCCTGCCGATCTCTCGTGGACCGCACAGGACGTCCATAAGTTTTATGACACCATGCGAAACGGAGACCGTATCACCACTACACAGGTCCCCGTAGAGGAATTCAACCGCGTGTTCCGCAAATACCTCGATCAAGGCTGCGACATCGTCTACATCGGCTGCTCGATCAAGCAATCCGGTTCGGTCAATACCGCGCAGGTGCTGTCCAAGAAGCTCATGCAGGAATACGAAGGCGCCGCCATCCACTGTATCAACTCGATGCGCGCGAGCGTCGGCGAAGGTATGCTCGCGATCGCAGCGGCTGAGTTTGCCGCGAACGGCGCGAATGCCGACGAGGTCGCGGAATACGTCAGCGCGAAGCGCAACAACGTGCGCCAGTTCGTCGCTGTTCACACGCTCGATTACCTCAAAAGAGCCGGCCGTGTCAAGGCTTCCTCCGCGTTCTTCGGTAATCTGCTCGGCGTCAAGCCGATCATCATCGCCGACGCCGACGGTGAACAGACCGCGCTGAAAAAGGTCAAGGGTCGCGCCGCTTCCTTAAACGAGATCGTCGCGCTGCTGAAGGAACATGTCCGCAACGCAAAGGATCAGACCATCTACATCGCTCACGCCGACTGTCAGCTCGACGAGATCAATGCCGTCAAGGAAAAGATCAAAAATGAACTGGGCTGCAAAGACGTTTGCGAAAACTTTATCGGACCTATCATCGGCGCATCCATCGGTCCCGACGCAATCGCGGTATTCGGATTCGGCGACGAGGTGACTTTCAGAATCGGAGATAAATAAAATGGAAACTCAGCACATAGACAGCGCCGCGCTGTTAAAAATGCTGCGCGGCGCATACGATAACCTGAACCGTCACGCGGATGAGGTCAACGATCTGAACGTCTTCCCCATCCCCGACGGCGACACGGGCTATAACATGCTTCTGACAACACAGGGCGGCATGCGCATCCTGCCGAGCGACGGCGAGCCCCTCGGCGCGTATGCCAGACGCGCGTCGGACGGGATGCTTCTCGCGGCTCGCGGCAACTCCGGCGTGATCCTGTCCCAGTTCGCGGACGGCATCGCCGCGGGGCTGAGCGGTTTGGAAACCGCCGACGTCAAGGATATCGCCGACGCGTTTCTCACCGGCGTCAAGCACGCGTATGACGCGGTCGTCGAACCGACGGAAGGCACCGTGCTGACCGTTATGCGTGAAGCGTCGGAGTACGCGGCACAGCAGAACTGCTGCGACTATGAAGCATACTTCTCCGCGTTTTTGACACAGGCAAAGGAAACGCTCCGCAAAACGCCCGAAATGCTGGATGTACTGAAAAAAGCCGGCGTCGTCGACTCGGGCGGCGCGGGATTGATCTATATCGTAGAAGGCGCCGCCGCGGCTCTCAGCGGTGAAGCTCCTATGGAGTATGCTCCCGTGGTCTCCGTCACGGCGAACGACGGGCTGAATCTCGATCTGTTCAACGAGGACAGCGAGCTGACTTTCGGCTACTGCACCGAGCTTCTGCTCCGTCTCCAAAACGCGAAAACCGATATCGCGAACTTCAACGTCGATGTCATCAAAGACTTTTTGCAGTCGATCGGCGACTCTGTCGTTTGCTTCCAAACAGGCAGCATCGTCAAGCTCCATGTGCATACCAAGGAACCGTACCGAGTACTTCAGTTCTGTCAAAAATACGGCGAGTACCTAACGGTCAAGATAGAAAACATGTCTCTCCAGCACAACAACCTGCCCTCGGACAGTCCTCTCGCGGGTCACGAGGAGCGCAAGCCCTTTGCGGTCGTAGCGGTCGCGTCGGGCGAGGGGATCAAAGAGACCTTCCGCGAAATGGGCGCGGACTACATCATCGAGGACAAGATCGGGATGAATCCCTCGGCGGACAACTTCATCGAAGCGTTCGACGCGGTCAACGCCGATACGATCTTTGTCCTGCCCAACAACGGCAACATCATCCTCGCGGCACAGCAGGCGGCTAAGATGTATGAAGGCTCCGATATCCGCGTCATCAACAGCAAGACCGTCGGCGACGGTTATGCCGCGCTGACCATGCTGGACACCGACTCGGGCGACGCCGACCTCATCGAAGAAGAGCTGACAGGCGCGATGCAGGGCGTTGTGACCGCCAGCGTGTCAAAATGCGTCCGCAACACCGAGATGGACGGCTTTATGCTCGAAGAAGGTCAGTACATCGGCTTTATGGGCAAGGAGATCTTGTCGGCTGATAACGACAGACGCGATACCGCCTGTATGCTCGTCGACCGTCTGGACTTTACCGATCACGAGATCTGCATCATCGTGCGCGGAGAGGACTCCGACGAAGAGGAAACACAGGAGATCGTCAGCCATATCAAGCACACCCACAGAGGATGCGAGGTATACACCATCGACGGCGGACAGGAGATCTACAGCTACATCTTGATCGTCGAGTAAGTCCTAAAGGAGTACAAAATGAAGATCATCATCTGGATCATCGCGGCTGTCGCGGCATGGTATGTCGGCGGCGTCAACCTCTCGATCACGCTCTCAAAAGCGATCTATCACGAGGATATCCGCGAAAAAGGCAGCGGTAACCCGGGCTTTACCAACTTCAAACGTGTCTACGGCAACAAGTACGCATGGTTCATCTTCGCGTTCGATCTGCTCAAAGGCGCGGTGATGTGCCTGTTGTTCGGCCTATGGTTCCGCACGCTCGGGTTCGACTTTCAGCTGGGCGCGGCATACACGGGGCTCTTCGTCATGATCGGTCACTCATTTCCCATACAGTACCGCTTCAAGGGCGGCAAGGGATTTTTGGTGCTGCTCAGCGAGCTGTTCGTCCTCGACTGGCGTTCGGGGCTGATCGCCTTCGGCGTCATGACGATCCTGCTGCTCACGGTCAAATATATGTCGCTCGCGACCATGTGCGGTCTGACAGCGGGTGCGGTCAGCCTGTTTCTGTTCGGCTGCAACCTCTACGCGGCGATCATCTATGCCGTGTGCGTTATCTTCATGATCATCAGACATAAGGAAAATATCAAAAGATTAACAAAGGGTACGGAAAGTAAGTTTTACCTTCACCGTCACTCCGAGAACAAATAAAGGGAAGGTTTATGAAAGCGTATCATGCCGGTGTGGACATCGGTTCCACGACCGTAAAAACGGTCATCACAAATAACAACGGAGAGATCTGCTTTTGCGATTATCAGCGCCATCATGCTCAAACGCAGACGGCGCTCGCTTTGCTTCTTCAAAAAGCAAAAGCGGAGCTGGGGGGCTGTGAGCTGCAGCTCCATATCACGGGATCGGGAGCTTTGGGACTGTCCAAGGCTCTCGATATTCCGTTTGTACAGGAAGTCGTCGCCGTCGCCGACGCGATCGGCCGCTATGCGCCGCAGACGGACGTCGCGATCGAGCTGGGCGGCGAGGACGCGAAGATCATCTACTTCAAGGGCGGTCTCGACGAACGCATGAACGGCGTTTGCGCGGGCGGTACAGGCTCGTTCATCGACCAGATGGCGGCGCTGCTCCAAACCGACGCGCAGGGGCTGAACGAAGCGGCAAAAGATTACAAGCAGCTCTACACCATCGCGGCGCGCTGCGGTGTATTCGCGAAAACGGATATCCAGCCGCTGATCAACGAGGGCGCTTCCAAGCCCGACCTTGCCGCGTCGATCTTCCAGTCGGTCGTCAACCAGACGATCTCGGGACTGGCTTGCGGCAAGCCGATCCGCGGACACGTAGCGTTCCTCGGCGGCCCGCTTCACTATCTGACACAGCTCAAGGCGGCGTTCATCCGCACCTTGAAGCTCAAGGATGACGAGATCATCGACCCCGAGAACTCGCACCTCTTTGCGGCATGGGGAGCGGCGTTACAGGACGGCGGCAACAGCCGCGATATCGACGAACTGATCGACAGGCTCCATCAAGGCGTGAAGCTCGATATCGGCGTCAAGAGGCTTGAACCGCTCTTTGAGAGCGGTGAAGAATACAGGCGATATCTCAGCCGTCATCAAAAGGCGACCGTTCCCAAAGGCGACATCGCCGCCTATCAAGGCGACTGCTTCCTCGGTATCGACGCCGGCTCCACCACGACAAAGCTCGCGCTGATCGGCAGCGAGGGTGAACTGCTGTTCTCCTACTACGTCAACAACAACGGCAATCCGATCGAAGCGGCACAGAAAGCGGTCGCTCAGATCGAAAAAGTGCTGCCGAAGGGCGCGCGGATCGCACGCGCCTGCTCGACAGGCTACGGCGAAGCGCTCTTGAAAGCCGCGTTCCGTCTGGATGACGGCGAGGTGGAAACGGTCGCGCACAGCACCGCCGCCGCTTTCTTTGATCCGCAGGTCGACTGCGTGCTCGACATCGGCGGTCAAGACATGAAGTGCATCCGCCTCAAAGAAGACGCGATCGATACTGTCATCCTCAACGAAGCCTGCTCCTCCGGCTGCGGCTCGTTCATCGAAAACTTCGCGGTATCGCTGGGACTGACGGTACAGCAATTCGCCGATGAAGCGCTGTTCGCGAAAGCGCCGATCGATCTCGGTACACGCTGTACGGTGTTCATGAACTCGAACGTCAAACAAGCGCAAAAGGAAGGCGCGCCGGTGTCCGACATCTCGGCGGGGCTCGCCTACTCGGTCATCAAAAACGCACTGTTCAAGGTCATCAAGCTCTCCGACGCGAAACAGCTCGGCAAGCATATCGTCGTACAGGGCGGCACCTTCTACAACAAAGCGGTCCTGCGCGCGTTTGAAAAGATCGCGGGAGTCGAGGTTGTCTGTCCCGATATCTCGGGCGTGATGGGCGCGTTCGGCGCGGCGTTGATCGCAAGAGAACGCTACGACGGCACAGAGAGCGCCATGCGCTCCTTTGACAAGATCGCGAACCTCTCCTACCGCTCCAAGGCGGTGCGATGCGGCGGCTGTGAAAACAACTGTATGCTCACCGTCAACACCTTTGAGGACGGCGAAAAGCTCATCAGCGGCAACCGCTGCGAGAAGAAGATCTCGAACCACCACGCCGATCATACGGGAGCAAATCTCTTTGAATATAAGCGTCAAAGGATCTTCGGCTACACGCCGCTGTCAGAAGAAAAAGCGACGCGCGGCACCATCGGTATCCCCCGCGTGCTGAACATGTATGAAAACTATCCCTACTGGGCGACGTTCTTCAAGGAACTGGGATTTAGGACCGTCCTCTCCCCCTTCTCGTCCAGAAGCATCTATGAAATGGGTATGGAATCCATCCCCAGCGAATCGGAGTGCTATCCCGCCAAGCTCTCTCACGGTCATGTCCAATGGCTGTACGAGCAAGGGATCGACACGGTCTTCCATCCCTGCGTTTACTATGAATATCAGGAAACCCCCGACGCCGACAACCACTACAACTGTCCGATGGTCACCTCCTACGCGGAGAACCTCAAGAACAATGTAGAAGCCGTCACGACGGGTCAGATGAAATACCTGCGCCCCTTCATCGCCTTCACAAGCGAGAAGATCGCGACCAACCGCCTTGTCCTCTTCTGCAAGAAAGAATGGAATATCCCCGCGCACGAGGTCAAAGCCGCGGCGCACAAGGCGTGGGAAGAGCTGAGAAAAGCCAAAGCCGACATCCGTGACGAGGGCGCACGCGTGCTGGGTGAGATGCAGCGCGATCACCGTCGCGGTATCGTCCTGGCGGGTCGTCCGTACCACATCGACCCCGAGATCAACCACGGCGTGCCCGAGATGATCGCCTCCTACGGCTTTGACGTCTTCACCGAGGACAGCCTGCCGTTTGACATGATCGACAGGGAGCGTCCTCTGCGCGTCGTCGACCAGTGGGTCTATCACTCGCGCCTGTACAACGCGGCGGAGTTTGTCTGTCGGCACGACGACCTCGAGCTGGTACAGCTGTTCTCCTTCGGCTGCGGTCTGGACGCGGTCACGACCGATCAGGTACAGGAGATCTTAGAAGCCTCCGGCAAGCTGTATACCGTGCTGAAGATCGACGAGGTCGGCAACCTCGGGGCGGCACGAATCCGCATCCGCAGCTTGATCGCGGCAGTCAACATGCGCTGTACGCGCCATATCGCCGCCGATCCCAAGCCCATCAAATATGTTCGCACCGAGTTCACCAAGCAGATGCACGACGAGGGCTACACGATCCTCGCGCCGCAGATGAGCCCTATTCACTTCAACCTGCTCGAACCGGTCTTTGAGAAATTCGGCTACCATGTCAAGATGCTCAACAACGCGACCAGAAAAGCGGTCGACGTCGGTCTGCAATACGTCAACAACGACGCTTGCTACCCCTCGATCGTCATGACGGGTCAGATGATGGAGGCGGTGCTGTCGGGCGAGTATGATACCGACAAGCTCGCGCTCTTGATGACCCAGACAGGCGGCTGCTGCCGCGCGAGCAACTATGTCGGCTTCATCCGCCACGCGCTGGACAAAGCGGGGCTCTCCCATATCCCCGTCATCTCGCTCAACGCGAACGGCATGGAGAAGAACGAGGGCTTCTCGCTGAATCCGAAAATGCTGTTTCAAGGGCTGCGCGGGCTGGTGCTGGGCGATCTGATGATGCGGTGCCTGTACCGCACAAGACCGTACGAAAAGGTCAAAGGCGCGGCAAACGCCCTGCGCGACAGATGGCAGAAAACCTGTATCGAATGGTTCGCCGCCGATAAGCCCGAACGCTCCTATAAAGAGATCTGTGAAAGGATCGTCGAGGACTTCGACACGCTGGAGCTGGACGAGAGCGTCACAAAGCCCAAGGTAGGCGTCGTCGGCGAGATCCTCGTCAAATACATGCCGCTCGCGAACAACTACCTTGTCGATTACCTTGAAAGCGAAGGCGCGGAGGCGGTCGTGCCCGACTTCATGGACTTCCTCGCGATGTTCCTTTACGACAAGGACTATAAGCACAAGTATCTGGGCAGAAGCTACGCGCAGACGCTGATTGCCAAATTCGGTATCCCCGCGCTTGAAAAGCTCCGCAAGCCTGCAACGGACGCGCTCAGAAAAAGCAAGCGGTTCTCCGCGCCGCTGCGTATCGACAAGATCGCCGAGCCGATGAAGCCGTTCCTGTCGGTCGGCAACCAGTACGGCGAGGGATGGTTCCTCTGCGGCGAGATGGTCGAGCTCCTCAACGAAGGCGTCAACAACATCGTCTGCATCCAGCCTTTCGCGTGTCTGCCGAACCATGTCATGGGCAAGGGCGTTATCAAAAAGCTCAAGGCAGCCTATCCGCAGGCGAACATCGCCGCGATCGACTATGATCCCGGCGCAAGCGCGGTCAATCAGCAGAACAGGATCAAGCTGATGCTCACCACCGCGACAAGAAACAATACCAAGCAACTATCATACTAAGTAGCAAAAAGGGGTTGTCGCAAAACGAAAAGTTTGCGGCAGCCCCTTTAATACTAAGTAGCAATAAAAAGCTTTAAAAAGATATTAGCGGAGAATTTCGCATAACAAGGCGGAGGGCGCAGGCAGGCTGGCGCCTGTCAAGACTGA
>CADAUE010000001.1 GCA_902790985.1 uncultured Ruminococcus sp. | reverse complement strand
GGCGACGCAGGCAGGCTGGCGCCTGTCAAGGAGTCCAACAAAGCTATGCGAAATTTAGCCCAATATATGATAAAGGTTTTAATTAAGGATTAGTATTAAAACTTCTGACTTTCCGCAACCGCTAAGCGGTCGCAGCGTTCGTTTTCGGGATGACCGGCGTGACCCTTCACCCAGATCGGTTCCACCTCGTGCTTGTCGCATAACGTGAGGAGCTTTTCCCATAATTCGGGGTTGAGGGCTTTTTCTTTTTTGTTGCGCATCCAGCCGTTCGCCTGCCATTTCTTCGCCCAGCCGAGCTTTAAGGCGTTGCATACATACTGGCTGTCGGAGTAGAGGTTGACCTTGCACGGCTCCTTGAGCAGGCTCAGCGCTTCGATCACCGCCATCAGCTCCATACGGTTGTTGGTGGTATGCGCTTCACCGCCGGAGATCTCTTTCTCATGACCATTGTATCTGAGGACGGCTCCCCAGCCTCCGGGACCGGGATTGCCGGAGCAGGCGCCGTCGGTGTAGATATCGACTGTTTTCATCGGACACATCCTTTTTAACCTATCTATAAGGTGTGTTATTTCCTACAGGCTATTATAACACACTTTGCGATATTTGCAAGCATTTTTGCGTATGTGATGAAAATAATTGGTTTTTGCGGCAATAACCCTCTATCTCATGTGAAAGATGGATATGGAATATTTTTCCGAAAGTCTGCCGATACTATCCACGATTTCCGTCAACCTATTGACCGCGGGCTGATTTTTTGGTATAGTATACTATGTATAAGTGGGAGTGTTTCGCTTTTTGGATTTACATAGAAGAAGCGTGGAAACATCTTTACGGTATTTCATCCGACCCCGAGCGGTATGGGAGCGGGTATAATATAATGCAAAAATCATTTGAAGGAGGTATTCATTTGAGCGAAACGAAAAAGAGACCTCAAACGAAGAACAAGGGCAGAACACAGAAGCCCCAAAATAACACAAAGAAAGTGAAGGTCAGCCCCTTTAAGCGCGCCTATAAGCCTACGGTGTCCGCTAACACCAAGAGCAAGCCGCGTCAGAAGAAAGCAGCTTTGAAGCCCCCTGTCAGGGTGGCGTTCCTCGGCGGATTGAATGAGATCGGCAAGAATCTGACCGTGTTCGAATGTCAGAACGACATCGTGATCGTGGACTGCGGTATGGCGTTCCCCGACGGCGACATGCTGGGTGTTGATCTGGTCATCCCCGACTACAGCTATCTGGAACAGAACCGCGACAAGATCCGCGGCGTGGTCATCACCCACGGTCATGAGGATCATATCGGCGGTATCCCTTATCTGCTCGCCAAGGTCAACGTGCCGATCTACGGTACGCCCCTAACCGTCGGCTTGATCGAGAACAAGCTGCGTGAGCACAGCCTTTCCGCGCCGCCTAAGCTGATCAAGAAGAACGCGGGTGATCGCTTCAGCCTCGGCTGCTTTGACGTCGAGCTGATCCACGTGAACCACAGTATCCCCGACGCGGTCGCGGTCGCGCTGCATACCCCCGCGGGTAACCTCATCCATACGGGCGACTTCAAGGTCGACTACACGCCCATCGAGGGCAGGATGACCGACCTAAACCGCTTTGCCGCCTTAGGCGACGAGGGCGTTTTGGCGCTTTTTGCCGAGAGCACCAACGCCGAACGTCCCGGCTATACTCCCACCGAACAGAAGGTCACCGACAGCTTTGACAAGCTCTTCTCCACCGCACGCAGAAAGCGCATCATCATCGCGACCTTCGCGTCCAATATCAGCCGTATCCAGCAGATCATCAACTGCGCCGTGAAGTACGGCAGGAAGGTTGCGTTCTCGGGACGCTCCATGATCAACTATATGAGTGTCGCGCAGGAGCTGGGCTATGTCAAGGTGCCCGACAACCTCATCATCGACATCGATCAGTTAAAGGATTTTCCGCCCGAGAAGATCGTGTTGGCGACCACGGGCTCGCAGGGCGAGCCGATGTCGGCGCTGTCGCGCATGGCGTATTCCGACCACCGCAAGGTGAGCGTAGGCGCGGGAGATTTCATCATCATTTCCGCAAATCCCATCCCCGGTAACGAGCGTACCGTCGGCAACGTTGTCGACGAGCTCTTAAAGCGCGGCTGTGAGGTCGTCTACGAGAGCATGTACGAGGTGCATGTCTCGGGCCACGCCTGCCAGGAAGAGCTGAAGCTTCTCCATTCTCTGGTCAAGCCGCAGTACTTCGTACCCGTCCACGGCGAGCAGAAAATGCTGCAAAAGCACCGTTCTCTCGCGATGTCGCTGGGTATGGACGCTAAGAACATCTATATCGGCGATATCGGCAAGTGCATCGAGATCTCCGAGAACGGCATCAAGGAGGTCGAGCCCGTACCCGCCGGCAAGGTCTTTGTCGACGGCCTCGGCGTCGGCGACGTCGGTTCCATCGTCCTTCGCGATCGAAAGCACCTCGGACAGGACGGCTTGATCATCATCGTCGCGTCGCTGGACGTCTACGACGGTCATGTCATCAGCGGCCCCGATATCGTATCGCGCGGTTTTGTCTATGTGCGCGAGAGCGGCGATCTGATGGACGATATCCGCACCACCGCGCTCGAAATCTTAGAGGATTGCTCCCATCGCAATATCCATGAGTGGGGCGTGATCAAGAACAAGGTCAAGGATGACGTCGCGAAGCTGATCGTCAAGCAGACGGGACGCTCCCCGATGATCCTGCCGATCTTGATGGAAGTTTGATCCATGATCATGATATAATGTTATATATACCGCGTCCTTTCTGATGAACGCCAATGATATGACGCTCGGATGATGTATGTCATCCTTAAAAGGTGAGTTTATGAAAAAACATGTTTGGACAGTGATGCCCGCGTTTCTGTTCCTCGCGGTGCTGATGCTCCCGATGTCAGCCGCGACCTTGATGTACAACCGAATACTGGGCTTTATCGAGATCGGCGTGACCGCTGTCGTCGTGACCGCGGTGTTCGTTCTTTCGATGCGTTTTCGCGGCTATATCCGCGAGGTGTCCCAGAACGCGATGAAAGAGTGCTTCTCGCCCGGGGAAAAGGGTCTGGAAGCGATCAAAATGCCCGTCGCGATCTGCGGCGAGCAGGGCGAGCTGATCGCCTATAACACAAGCTTTCGCAAGGCTTTTCTCGAAGACTACGACGGAGTGAATCTGCATATCAGCTACTTTATCTCCGGCGTCTCGCCTGAAAACGCCGTCAAGCTCGGCGTTTTTGATACGGAATTCGCCGATAAACGGTACACGGCCTTTGTGCGTGAGACCGAGCGCGGCGCGATGTTCGAGTTCGTCGACGATACATATTACAAGAATATCGCCGACCATTATAACGATACCAAGACCAGCGTTGCGCTGATCGTTTTTGACAACATCGAGGACTTTTCCTCCGACGCCGACCAGGAGGCTGCCGCGGCGCACCTTGCAGCGGAGAACCTTTTGTACCGCTGGGCGACACGGCATGATATCCTGCTGCGCAGGCTGGGCGAAAACCGCTATATCGCCGTGTTTGAGGAAGAGGTGCTGCGCCGACAGATGGAGAACAAGTTCCGTCTTTTGGACGACGTTCGCTCGATCAGCTACCAGGGTCGTCCCGCGACGCTATCGATCGGTATCGGTCACGACAGCATCACGCTGACCGAAAGCGCGGCTCAGGCAAAGAAGGCGCTCGATATGGCGCTTGGCAGAGGCGGCGACCAGGTCGCGGTGCTCACCGGCAGCGACTACGTCTTTTACGGAGGCGTCGCGAAGGGTGTTGAAAAGACCTCCAAGGTCAAGGTGCGCGCCGTATCCCAGCAGATCGCCGAAGCGATCGCCCAGTCCGAACGTGTGCTTGTCACGGGACATCGCTACTCTGATCTCGACTGTGTCGGCGCGGCGTCCGGTATGTACGCGCTGTGTACGAAGAAGTACGGCAAAGAGTGCCATATCGTCACCGATGTGAGCCGAACCATGGCGCGGGATATGATCGATTGCCTCAGCGAGAACCGCAAGGATATGTTCGTCTCTCCCGAAAGCGGTGTGCTGATGTCCGATCCGCGAACCCTGCTCTTTATCGTCGATACCCACTCGCCGGATTTCATCGAAGATGATCGGCTGTTCAAGAATTGCGGCAAGGTCATCATCATCGACCATCACCGCAAGATGGTCAACTTCATCGACACCGCCGACATCTTCCTGCATGAGCCGAGCGCGTCATCCGCGTCGGAGCTTGTCACCGAGGTGGTCGAGTACCTTGCCGATGATGTGCTGAACCACAACGAGGCAGAGGCGCTGCTCGCCGGTATCATGCTCGATACCAAGAACTTTGTCATCAACACCGGCGTGCGTACCTTTGAGGCGGCGGCGTTCCTGAGAAAGAAGGGCGCCGATACCGTAGCGGTACGCAACGTATTCGCCAACTCTCTCGACAATTATCGAGAGAAAAGTCAGCTGGTCGCGTCCGCGCAGATCGTCAACCACTGCGCTGTGACGATGGCCGACGAGGGCATGCGCAATTCGCGCCTTGTCTGTGCGCAGGCTGCCGATGATCTGTTGTCGATCCAGGATACCTACGCGTCGTTTGTTATCTCGCGGATCGACGCGCATACCGTGAATATCTCGGCACGCTCCTTCGGCAAGATCAACGTCCAGCTGGTGATGGAAGCCCTCGGCGGCGGCGGTCACCAGACCATGGCTGCGGTGCAGATCAAGGACGTCAGCCTGCAGGAAGCCAAGGATCGACTGACTGAGGTTTTGAAGAATTATCAATTTAATTAATATATATCGGAGGAATGGATATGAAAGTTATTCTGTTACAGGACGTCAAAAGTCTGGGTAAAAAGGGTGAGCTTGTCAGCGTATCCGACGGCTACGCGCGCAACTTCCTGTTTCCCAGAAACGTCGCGAAAGAAGCAAACGCACAGGCGATGAACGAGTTCAGAAACGCCGAGCAGAGCAAGCAGTATAAGATCGATACCGCGATCGCCGCCGCGAAGAAGGCAAAGGACGAGCTGGAAGGCTCCAAGTTTGTCATCAAAGCAAAGGCGGGGGAGAGCGGCAAGCTCTTCGGCAGCATCACCGCGAAGGAGATCGCCGCCGAGGTCAAGCGCCAGAAGCATGTTGACGTCGATAAGCGCAAGGTCACCTTGAAAGACGATATCAAGAATCTCGGCGAGTATGAAGCGGAGATCAAGCTTTATTCCGGCATCACCGCCAACTGCACGATCTCTGTCGAGAAAGCCTGAATTCGATCGTAGGGGAGGGGCTTGCTCCTCCCGCACAAAGATAATTCACCAAGGAAAAGATTATGCCTGATAATAATACCAATCCATCTGTATATAACGGACTGCGGCAGCCGTATTCTCCCGACGCGGAGCAGGCGGTGCTGGGCGCGATTCTCATGGAACCCGACGCGATCTCACGCGTAGCGGAGATCCTGCCGTCATCCGAATACTTTTACATCACGAATCACCGCACCATCTATACGGCGATGATGTCGATGTTCACCTCCGGCAGGGCGATCGACCAGGTCACCGTGCTGGAAACGCTGAAGATGGAGCGCGACTTTGATGAGGCTACCGGCAAGACCTATCTCATCCAGCTCGCCCAGAACTGTCCATCCATCTCAAACGTCGAGAACTACGCCCGTATCGTACGCGACAAGTACGATGTGCGCTCGCTGATGAACGCCGCGCGCGATATCCTCGAGGACAGCGCCGAAGGTGAGATGGAGCCGCAGCTCTTGATCGATTCGGCGGAGCAGAAGATCTTTGATATCCGCCGCGGCAAGAACATCCAAGGCTTGCAGCGAATCGACGAGGTGCTGTTCCAGACCTTTGACCGGCTCGATATGCTCAACCGTGAAGATGAAAGCATCAAGCCCGTGTCCACCGGTATCGGCGATCTCGACCGCGTGATCACCGGTCTGAACCGCTCCGATCTGATCCTTCTCGCGGCGCGACCCGGTATGGGCAAGACCTCTTTCGCGCTGAATATCGCGCGTAACGTTTCTGTCATCGCCAAGAAGAAGGTCGCCTTCTTCTCGCTCGAGATGACCAAGGAACAGCTCGCGTCCAGATTGCTGTCGTCCGAAGCGCTCGTCGGCGGTACCAAGCTGCGTACCGGCAAGCTCAGTCCGGAGGAATGGAACCGGCTGATCGGCGCGGGAGATGTGCTGAAAAATGCCCAGCTGTATCTGGATGATACGCCCGGCATCACCGTGCCCGAGATGAAAGCGAAGCTGAGACGCCTTAAGGATCCCGATCTTGTCGTCATCGACTATCTCCAGCTGATGTCCACCGGCCGCAGAGACGGCAACCGTGTACAGGAGATCTCCGAGCTGACGAGAAATCTGAAGATCCTCGCCAAGGAGATCAACGTTCCCGTCATCTGCTTGAGCCAGCTCAGCCGTGCGTCCGAACAGCGTCAGGATCACCGTCCGCAGCTTTCCGATCTGCGTGACTCGGGTTCGATCGAGCAGGACGCGGATATCGTGCTGTTCCTCTATCGCGACGGCTACTATGAGCGCGAAAAGGGCGCCGAGACCGTGCAGGCGGCAGTTGACCAGAACAGCGGCGAGTGTATCGTCGCAAAGAACCGTCACGGTGAGACCACCATCGTCAAGCTGCACTGGCAGGGCGAGTTCATGCGTTTCACAGGGCAGGAGCGTACCCGTGAGGGATAACGTACGCGAGAGGGTCGGCCGTTTCATCCGCGTGAGATCTTTGCTGACCGAGGGCGATAAGGTGCTGATCGCATTGTCGGGAGGCGCTGATTCCGTCGCGTTGCTTCATATTCTTATTTCTTTGAAAGAAGAATTCAACGTTGCTTTATATGCGGCACACTTCAACCACGGCATCCGCGGAGAAGAGGCGGATCGTGACGAGAGCTTCTGCAAGGCGTTGTGCGAAGAGATGGGAGTCCCTTTCTTCAGCCACGGAGCGGATGTGCCGTCTGTCGCAGAGAGCTCAGGCGAGAGCGTTGAGCTTTGCGGCAGAAGGATGCGTTATGAATATCTGCAGTGTGTTTGTCGTGATAAGCTCAGCGGTGCGAAGATCGCGACCGCTCACCACAGCGACGACAATGCCGAGACCGTTCTTTGGAATCTGACCCGCGGGGCAGGTTTTGCAGGTCTTGCAGGGATCCCGATCAAGCGCGATAACATCATCCGTCCGCTCTTGTGCTGTACACGCTCCGAGATCGAAGCCTACTGTTCCGAGAATGATCTGGATTACGTGACGGATTCGACGAACCTCTCCGACGACTATACCCGCAACAAGCTCCGCCATCGGGTCATGCCTGTTTTGCGCGAGCTGAATCCGAGTGTAGGGGAGAGCATCGGCAGGACATCGGCGATCATGCAAGAAGCGGATGAATACTTGAACCAAATTTCCGAAAAGGAAATAAAAGCGGCAAAGATCCCTTACGGTTGGTCATGCGAGCAGCTCTTGCGATGTGAGCCGATCGTATTGAAATACGCCGTCAAAAACATTTTGGAAAAAGCCGCTGCGCCTGTTGACTTTCAACACACAGCGCTTATAATAGAAGCGATGCGCAACGGCGGCGCGGTCGATATAGGGGGCGGCTATACCGTCTCCTGCGCGCAGGGCATCCTGCGGATCGTACCGCAAGCTTTCATCGCAAATGATTTCTGTGTACCGCTCTTTGATTACATGAAAGAGCACGGAAGACGCGTTACGATGCGTGACGGACAGCTTTTTGAAGCTGTTCCGCCGCTCGCCTTAAGTAGTGAAAAAATTCACAATTTATTATTAAATGACGGGATCCCGTGTGCTATAATAACACGAGATACCGTTCTGCGCCGTCGCAGAGCCGGCGATACCTTTACCGATCGGCGCCGCGGCGTGACAAAATCGCTGAAAAAGCTGATGAACGAATTGAAAATACCGCGCGAAAAGCGCGACACGATCCCTGTCGTCGCAAACGGCTCTACCGTGCTGTGGATCAAGGGGATCGGAACCTCAGCACAGGCAAAAGCGGATTTGTCCCGTGACGGGGAATACATCATGATCGAGGGGATAGAACATGCATAAGGATCTGGAAAAAATTCTGATCACAGAAGAAGAGATCCATGAAGCGGCAAAACGCTTGGCCGCTCAGATCGAAAAGGACTACGCTGACGAGGAGGATATCGTTCTCGTCGGACTTCTCAAGGGCAGCGTCCAGTTCATGGCTGACCTGCTTAAGCATATCAACAAGATGTGCAAGATCGATTTCATGTGCGTTTCCAGCTATGGAAAAGGTACCAAGAGTACCGGTCGTGTGAATATCATCAAGGATTTGTCAGAACCTATAGATGACAAAAACGTGATCATTGTCGAGGATATCATCGACAGCGGCAATACGCTGAACTTCATCGGCAAGTATTTTGCCGCGAAGAACGCCAAGAGCGTGCGTATCTGTACCCTTCTGAATAAGCCCTCCCGCCGCGAGGTGGAGATCGACGTAGACTATATCGGCTTTGATGTACCCGACGCGTTTGTGGTCGGTTACGGGCTCGACTATCAGGAGTACTACCGCAACCTGCCGTACATAGGGGTTTTGAAGCCTGAAATATATTCATAAATTTCTTTTTGAGAAATTTATTTGGTGAATAGTGAAGAGTGAATAGTGAAGAGTGGATGGCGGGCGCTGCCCGCACCCGATTTGTATTCTGCTCCATGCTGTAATCCGAAAAGGAGTGAAGTAGATTGAACAATAACAAAAACAGCAATTCTTCAAAAGTAAGAAGTCTGCTGATCTATCTCGGTATCCCGATCATCGCGATCCTGATCATGTCCTTCGTCCTCACCCAGACGCCGAAGGACACTACCTCATATTCTGAGGTCGTCGGATACTTTGAAGATATGAAGGTCACCGAGTTCAAGGTGGAGAGCAGCGGTTCTTCTACCAAGATTCAGCTCAAGCTCGATGACGACAAGGTCATCACCCATAAGATCATGGACTGGTACACCTTCTGGGACGACGTCAAGGATGATATCGCAAAGTACAACGAGGATCATCCGAAAGAGCCGATGAAGTACGACCTCACTCCCGTGGGCGACAATTCCTTCTTGATCGAGCTGATCCCGACCGCGATCCTTGTGATCGCGCTGGTGCTGTTCTGGTTCCTCGTCATGCGCCGTATGGGCGGCGGCATGGGCGGCAGAGAGATGAACTTCGGCAAAGCAAAGTTCAAGAACCAGACTGACGAAAAGAAAAAGACTACCTTCAACGACGTCGCGGGCGCGGATGAAGAGAAGGAGGAGCTGGAGGAGATCGTCGAATTCCTCAAGGCTCCCGAAAAGTACAACAAGCTCGGCGCGCGAATTCCGAAGGGCGTACTGCTCGTAGGTCCTCCCGGTACAGGTAAGACCCTGCTCGCGAAGGCTGTCGCGGGTGAAGCCGGCGTTCCGTTCTTCTCGATCTCCGGTTCGGACTTCGTAGAGATGTTTGTCGGCGTCGGCGCGTCACGTGTGCGCGATCTTTTTGAGACCGCTAAGAAGAATTCGCCCTGTATCATCTTCATCGACGAGATCGACGCTGTCGGCCGCCAGAGAGGTACGGGACTGGGCGGCGGTCACGACGAGCGTGAGCAGACGCTCAACCAGCTGCTGGTCGAGATGGACGGCTTTGGCGCGAACGAAGGCGTCATCATGATCGCGGCGACCAACCGTCCCGATATCCTCGATCCGGCGCTCCTGCGTCCCGGTCGATTCGACCGCCAGGTCATGGTCGGCTATCCCGATATCAACGGCCGTGAGGCGATCTTAAAGGTCCACGCGAGAGAGAAGCCCCTGTCGCCCGACGTCAAGCTGAAAAACGTCGCGAAGCAGACCGCCGGCTTTACCGGCGCGGATCTGGCGAACCTTTTGAACGAAGCGGCGCTGCTTGCGGCTCGTAAGGATAAGAAGGCGATCACTCAGACAGAGATCGAAGAAGCCGCCATTAAGGTAGTCGTCGGCTCCGAGAAGAAGTCCAAGGTCATGAATGAGCATGAAAAGAAGCTCACCGCGTACCACGAAGCCGGTCACGCAATCTGCTTCTATGCGTGTGAGACGCAGGATCCCGTCCATCAGATCTCGATCATCCCGCGCGGTATGGCAGGCGGCTACACCATGCCTCTGCCCACCGAGGATCGAAGCTACCGCTCCAAGCGTGAGATGGAGGAGGAGATCGTGGTCGATCTCGGCGGTCGCGTTGCCGAGGCGCTCATCATGGGCGATATCTCCACCGGCGCTTCCAACGATATCGAAAAAGCCACCAAAACCGCGACCAACATGGTCGTCAAGTACGGTATGTCCGAGACCTTGGGTCCGATCAACTACACCTCCGGCGACGGCGAGATCTTCATCGGCAGGGATATGGGTCACACCAAGAACTATTCCGAGGAGACCGCCGGAAAGATCGACGAAGAGGTACACCGCATCATTTCCGAGGCGTACAAAAAGACCGAGGATATCCTCAACTCCAATATCTCTAAGCTGCATGAGACCGCGGCTTATCTGATGAAGTATGAGAAGATGTCCGGCGATGTTTTTGCCGAGGTCATGGCAGGCACCTATGTCGAGCCTGTCGAGGCAGAGGTTCCCGAGGATAATTCTACAGAAGAATAATAATTTTCGCTGTCATTGCGAGGGCAACGCCCGTGGCAATCCCACGAAGAGGGAATGTATTTTCCTTTCGAACGATATTGACGACAAGGGGATTCCCACGGCTCCTTTAGGAGCCTCGTAATGACAGTGTTTCTATGAAGTGATAAAGAATGCAAGATAAAATCGTGATAAAAGGTGCGAAAAAGCACAATCTGAAAAATGTGGATCTTGAGATACCGCGCGACAAGCTGGTGGTTCTGACGGGATTATCCGGCTCGGGAAAAAGCTCGCTCGCCTTCGACACCATCTATGCCGAGGGTCAGCGCCGCTATGTGGAGAGTCTGTCGTCCTACGCGAGGATGTTCCTCGGACAGATGAAGAAGCCCGAGGTCGATTCCATCGACGGACTTTCTCCCGCGATCTCCATCGACCAGAAGACCACCTCCAAGAACCCGCGTTCCACAGTCGGTACGGTCACCGAGATCTATGACTACTTCCGACTGCTCTACGCGCGGATCGGTATTCCTCACTGTCCGAAATGCGGACGCGAGATCAGTCAGCAAACGGTCGACCAGATCGCCGACAGTATCCTTTCGATGGATGAGGGAACGAAGATTCAGGTATTAGCGCCGATGATCCGCGGTAAGAAGGGTGAGCACAAGGGTGTGTTCGATTCGGCAAGAAAATCGGGCTTCGCGCGTGTCAGAGCCGATGGGATCCTCTACGATCTCAGTGAGGATATTGTTCTCGAAAAGAATAAAAAGCACAGTATTGAGATCGTTGTAGATCGTCTGGTGATCAAGGAAAGCATCCGTTCCCGCTTGACCGACAGCTTAGAGACTGCCTCAAAGCTTGCCGACGGGCTGGTGATGATCAGTGTCGTTGACGGTGGGGATATCCTGTATTCTCAGAACTACGCCTGCCCCGAGCACGGTATCAGCGTCAATGAGCTGGCGCCCCGTATGTTCTCGTTCAACAATCCCTTCGGCGCGTGTCCGAAGTGTACGGGTCTGGGGATGTTCCTGCGTGTCGATCCCGCGCTGATCATTCCCGATCCCGAGAAAACGATCTCGCAGGGCGGTATCAAAGGCTCCGGCTGGGCGATGGAGGGCAACACGATCGCTCAGATGTATATGGACGGTCTGTCCGAAAAATACGGCTTTGATTACTTTACCAAGATCAAGGATCTGCAGCCGAAAGCGGTCGACGCGATCCTCTACGGCACCAAAGGTGAGAAGCTCCACTTGATCCGCCGTACACCGTTCAATAAAACCGAAATGCAGCGGGAGTTCGAGGGCATCATCCCGAACCTTGAACGCCGTTTCCGTGAGACCAACTCCCAGTGGATCAAAGAAGAGATCCAGAGCTTCATGACCGAGATCCCCTGCGACGAGTGCGGCGGCAAGCGTCTGTCGCCGATCTCGCTGGCGGTCACCGTCGGCGGGATGAACATCGCCGAGCTGTGTGATCTGTCCGTTGTGAAGATCCTCGACTTTGTCGAGCATATCGAGATCAGTGAACGTGACCGCATGATCGCCGGAGAGATCCTTAACGAGATCAAATCGCGGCTGAATTTCTTGAAATCGGTGGGGCTTGGCTATCTGACCCTGTCGCGCGCTTCGGCGACGCTTTCGGGTGGTGAGAGCCAGCGAATCCGTTTGGCGACCCAGATCGGCTCCGCCTTGATGGGTGTGCTGTACATCCTCGACGAGCCGTCGATCGGTCTCCACCAGCGCGATAACGATAAGCTTCTCGGTACCTTGAAAAAACTGCGCGATATCGGCAACACCGTCATCGTCGTCGAGCATGACGAGGATACCATGCGCGCGGCTGACTACATCGTCGATATCGGACCCGGCGCGGGCGTTCACGGCGGCGAGATCGTCGCGACCGGCACGGTGAAGGATATCGAAAAGTGCGCAGGCTCCGTGACAGGTCAGTACCTGTCCGGCAAGCGTGCCATCCCTCTGCCTGAGAGCCGTCGTAAAGGCAACGGCAAGTACTTGACGGTCAAAGGCGCTCAGCAGAATAATCTGAAGAATATCAACGTTAAAATTCCTCTGGGGAAATTTGTCTGTGTTACCGGCGTGTCCGGATCGGGCAAAAGCTCCCTGATCAACGAGATCTTATATAAGCACCTCGCGCGTGAACTCAATCGCGCGAAATGCACCCCCGGCAAGTTCAAGGCGATCGAGGGGATCGAAGCGCTCGACAAGGTCATCAACATCGACCAGAGCCCGATCGGTAAGACCCCGCGCAGTAATCCCGCGACCTATACCGGTGTGTTTACCGATATCCGCAACCTCTACGCCTCCACCACCGACAGCAAGATGCGCGGCTATAACTCGTCGCGCTACAGCTTCAATGTCAAGGGCGGCCGCTGCGAAGCCTGCCAGGGCGACGGTATCATCAAGATCGAGATGCACTTTTTGCCCGATATCTACGTACCGTGTGAGGTCTGCAAGGGCAAGCGCTATAATCGCGAGACCTTGGAGGTCAAGTACAAGGGCAAGTCGATCCATGACGTCCTCGAGATGACCGTGGAGGAGGGGCTCGAGTTCTTCAAGAACATCCCGAAGATCCGGCGCAAATTGCAGACCATCTACGACGTGGGCTTGGGCTATATCAAGATCGGTCAGCCCGCCACGACCCTCTCGGGCGGTGAAGCCCAGCGCGTGAAGCTCTCTACCGAGCTTTCGAAACGCGCGACCGGCAAGACGGTCTATATCCTTGACGAGCCGACGACGGGTCTGCATATCGCGGACGTCCACCGTTTGGTAGAGGTATTGCATAAGCTGGTCGACAGCGGCAATACGGTCATCGTCATCGAGCATAACCTTGAGCTGATCAAAACCGCCGACCACATCATCGACCTCGGCCCCGAGGGCGGCGATATGGGCGGAACGGTGGTCGCACAGGGAACGCCCGAGCAGATCGCGAAGTGCGAAGATTCGTTCACCGGTCAGAATTTGAAGCCGCTCTTAGAGCGGAAATGATAAACATTTCTGAAAGGAGAAAGTAAGATGTTTTTCGGCGTTTTTGTAATATTCTTTTATCTGATCGTTTTCATGCTGTCGAACGCTTCGATCATCCTGCAGCTTGTCGGAAGCTGGTTTACCTTCAAGAAGATGGGCATGCCCGGCTGGAAAGGGTTGATCCCCTTTTACAGCACCTACTGTCTGTTTGAAAGGCTTTGGGATGTAAAGCAATTCTGGCGCGTGATTATCTATCTCGGCGTATATGTCGGCGCGACGATGTTCGGTTGTATTTTTCTCACCTTCGGCGGCGTCTTTGCCGCGGGAGGCGGTTACGGCGGCGTGACTGTCGGCGGGATCGTCTTCATCGTTCTCGGAGCGTCGATGCTGATCGGCGCGGTCGTGATGCTCATCATGGCGATCGTGCTGGAGTTTCGGCTTTATCAACGCATGGCGCGTGCATTTGCTCTGAAAAACGCTTGGGCGTGGGGTTTGCTGTTTGTACCGTTCGTTATGCTCCCGATCATCGGCTTCCACAAGCGTATCGTGTATTACGGTCCTGTCAATCAAGTATAACAGCTAACTGCTAAAAGGAGAGATTTCATGCTGGACGCGAATATCCGCTGGCTCAGAAAACAGGATAACCTCAGTCAAGAGGACTTTGCCGAACGCTTCGGCGTATCGCGGCAGAGTGTGGCGAAGTGGGAGAGCGGCGAGAGTACGCCCGATCTGATGAAATGTCGCGAGATCGCGCAGTTCTATGATATTTCCATCGATACTCTTGTATCGGTACCGCTGGATGGTTCCTCTGTCAAGGAAGATGACGGAAAATACATCTTCGGCATGGTCAAGGTAGGCAAGGACGGCGAGATCAAACTACCCGCATATGCGCTCGAAGTCTTTGACGTCAAGCCCGGTCATCGGCTGATGGTGATGGGAGATACCGCAAAGGGTGGTATCGCGCTGGCAAAGATCTCCTTAGGGAATCTGTTCAAAAAGAAATAATACATACACTGACAGGCAGCGCTGTTCCGATCGGAGCGGCGCTGCTACTATTTTGAACAAAAACGGTTAACTCGGGTTGGTAGAAATCCGAGCTCTTTTCATGTATAATTTGACTTGTCAAAAGAAATGAGGGGGAAATTATGGAAGCTATCAGAACCGAAAACCTAGTCAAAAAGTATAAGGACAAAACGGCGGTCAAGGGCTTGAACCTGACTGTTCATCAAGGCGAGCTGTACGCTCTCTTGGGCGTGAACGGCGCGGGTAAGTCCACGACCATCAAAATGCTGTCCTGCCTGACGCAGCCCACCTCGGGCGACGCCTATGTGATGGGTCACAGCGTCGTTAAAGAAGCCGATCAGGTCAAGGCGATCATGAACGTGTCCCCGCAGGAGACCGCGGTCGCCGCGAAGCTGAGCGTGCGCGAGAACCTCGAGTTCATCGCCCGTATCTACGGCTGTGACAAGAAGCAGGCGCGTGAAAAGACAGATCAGATCCTTGAAGAATTCTCCATGCAGGAGATCGAAAAGAGTCGTGCCGCGACATTATCCGGCGGCTGGCAGCGCAGGCTGAGCATCGCGATGGCGCTGATTACTCAGCCGCAGGTTCTATTTCTTGATGAACCGACGCTCGGCTTAGACGTTCTCGCCCGCAGAGAGCTGTGGAGCGTGATCGAGAAGCTCAAAGGTAAGATGACCATTATCCTGACGACGCATTACCTTGAAGAGGCTGAGAGCCTTTCCGACCGCATCGGTATCATGGCGAAAGGTGTACTGTGTGCCGAAGGAACTGCCGCTGAGCTGAAAGCGAAAGCGGGTTGTGACGATTTTGAAGAAGCATTTATCAAACTGGCAGAGGAGGGCTTAAAATGAGAATGTTGACCTTTGCTTCGCGCAATACAAAAGAGATCCTCCGCGATATTCTCACCCTGATCTTCGGTATCGCGTTCCCGATCGTCCTGCTGGTACTGCTGTCGATGATTAACAAGAGTATCCCCGAGGGCTATGGTCCCGATCTGTTCCAGATCGAAAAGCTCACGCCCGGTATCACCGTGTTCGGACTGAGCTTTCTGTCCCTGTTCTCGTCCATGCTGATCGCGAAGGACAGAACGACCAGCTTTGTTTTAAGACTGTTCACATCCCCTTTGAAGCCGTCCGACTTCATCTTAGGCTATACCCTGCCGATGATCCCGATGGCGATCATCCAGAGCGTGATCTGCTATCTTGCGGCAATGATCTTCGGCTTGAAATTCTCCGCGAATATCTTCTTAGCCGTAGCGGTCAATATCCCGATCGCGCTGGTGTTCATCGCGCTGGGATTGCTGTTCGGCACCATCCTCAGCGAGAAGGCTGTCGGCGGCGTCTGCGGCGCTCTGCTGACCAACCTCTCCGCGTGGTTCTCCAACATCTGGTTCGATACCGCTATGGTAGGCGGCGCGTTCAAGAAGGTCGCTGATTGTCTGCCGTTCTCTCACGCGGTTGCTGCCGTGAGAGCCGCCGCCGCGGGCGACTATGCCGCCATCATGCCCGACCTGTGGTGGGTGATCGGCTACGCCGTCGTATTGCTGACCGCTGCGATCGGCGTATTCTCGGCAAAACTCAAAGAATATTGATACTAAGTAGCAAAAAAACGCTGAACGATACGGTTCGGCGTTTTTTCTTTTGAAGGGGATTTTTGAAAAATACCGGCAGAAAAATGCTCATTTTTCTTTTACAGTTTTATATTGCTGTCGATTTGTGGTATAAATGATAATGTATTTTTGTATTTTTGCGGAAGGAAATATGAAAAAATCGGAGAGGAATGGTAGAATGAAAATCGGTTTTGACAATCAAAAGTATCTGGATATGCAGAGCCAGCATATCCGCGACCGTATCGCCCAGTTCGGCGATAAGCTCTATCTGGAGTTCGGCGGAAAGCTCTTTGACGACTATCACGCGTCGCGCGTGCTGCCCGGTTTCAAGCCCGACTCTAAGCTGCAGATGCTGATGCAGCTCAAGGATGAGGCGGAGATCGTCATCGTCATCAACGCCGATGATATCGAGAAGAACAAGGTGCGCGGCGATCTGGGTATCACTTACGATCTCGATGTTCTGCGCTTGATCGACGTGTTCCGCAGCCGCGGATTGTATGTCGGCTCTGTTGTGCTGACGCGTTTTGCAGATCAGCCCGCTGCAGTGAAGTTCGAAGAGAAGCTGACCGAGAACAACATCAAGGCGTATCATCATTACAGCATCCCGAACTATCCTTCGGACGTCGATCTCATCGTCAGCGAGAACGGTTACGGCAAGAACGACTATGTCGAGACCTCGCGCCGTCTGGTGGTCATCACCGCTCCCGGTCCCGGTTCGGGCAAGATGGCGGTCTGTCTTTCTCAGCTGTATCACGAGAATCAGCGCGGTGTGAAGGCAGGTTATGCAAAGTTCGAGACCTTCCCGATCTGGAACCTGCCCCTCAAGCACCCGGTCAACGTCGCCTATGAAGCGGCTACCGCCGACCTCAACGACGTCAATATGATCGACCCCTTCCATCTGGAAGCCTACGGCGTGACGACCGTCAACTATAACAGAGATATCGAGATTTTTCCTGTCTTGAATACGATGTTCGAAAGTATCCTCGGCAGCTCGCCCTACAAGTCACCGACCGATATGGGCGTCAACATGGCGGGCAACTGTATCATCGATGACGAGGCGACCTGTGCTGCCGCGAATCAAGAGATCATCCGCCGTTATTACACCGCCCTGTGCAACCAGACCAAGGGCAACGGCTCAGCTGATGAAGCCTACAAGATCGGACTTTTGATGAAGCAGAACAAGCTCACTTCCGACGATCGTCCCGTGATCGCCGCCGCGCTCGAAACAGAAGACGTCACAGGCGGTCCCGCTGCCGCGATCGAGCTGAACGACGGCACGATCATCACCGGCAAGACCTCCGACCTGCTCGGTGCGTGTTCCGCGATGCTGTTGAACGCGCTCAAGTTTCTCGGCGATATCCCGAAAGGCGTTGACTTGATCGATGCGGCTGTTATCGAGCCGATCCAAAAGCTCAAGGTCGAGAGCTTTGGTTCCGTAAATCCCAGACTCCATACCGACGAGATCCTCATCGCGCTGTCGATCTCTGCGGTCACCAATCCGACCGCCCGACTTGCGATGCAGCAGCTTCCGAAGCTCCGTAGCTGTGAAGCGCACGCGACCGTCATCCTCGCCGAGACCGATACGCGTACCTTGAAGAAGCTCGGCGTTCTGCTCACGACGGAGCCGAAGTACGAGACCAAAAAGCTCTATCGCGGCTGATCGTTGACTGTACCATACATAAATCATAGCCCTCTGCACCGAGAAAAGCGGTGCAGAGGGCTTTTGTTATGGGATTATTCTAAACAGAAAGATAGATTATTCTTCAACAGAATTATATTTTGTGATACGCAGAATATTTTTGCCGTCACGATAGAGGTAGGAATAATCGTCGGCGATGCTGAAGGTCATGAACCGTCCCAGCCCGCCGATGCTGTGTTCGTGGTCATACTCAGCGATCTCCAGCACCTGTTCGGTAGGATCGAAAGGAGCGCCGTTGTCGGTAAAGATGATGGTCACCGCGTCGGGATAAACATCCAGCGTGATCGTGGCGAAGCCCTCTTTGTCCGGGTAGGCATAGGAGCAGATGTTGACGAAGATCTCTTCCGCGATCAAGCTGAGGTTGAACTTCATATCCTCGCTGAGGCCGTCTTTGTTCATGATCATCTCGTTGATCTCGTTAAGATATTCCGCCTTTGCCGGAACAGTCAGCTCTTGGCGGATGGGCTTTTCCGCGATCTTGACGGTCATGATGGTGGTATCATCGCTCTGGGTCGCGCCGTCGGCAAATTCTTCGAGCCGTTTGAGAACGTCCTCGACGATCGTATCGCAGTCGGTTCCGATATGCCGTTTGAGCTCTTCTTCCAGCTCTTCTGTACCAAAGAACTCATCGTTCTTGTTCTCACATTCATTCACGCCGTCGGTGTACATAAAGATGACGTCGCCTGCTTTAAGGACGATCGATTCTTCGCTGTAAACGAATCCGTTGAAGATGCCCGCTGCCATACCGTTGGTGTCGGAAAGCTCGATCAGCGTATTGGAGAGGACATAGGGGTGGTTGTGACCCGCGTTGGTGTATTTCAGCTCTCCGGTCTCGGGGTCATAGACCGCCGCGAAGGTAGTGATAAACAGACCGTTGGGGTTATGCGCCGCAAGGGTATCGTTGTAGGCGGTCATCATCTGAGCGGGGGAGTAGCCGAGCAACGCGTACTGTTCGAGCAGGGTGATCGCTCTGGACATGAACAGTGCGCCCGAGATACCTTTGCCGGCTACATCCGCTATGACGAAATAGACCTTACCGTCGGATTGGACTCTGTAGTCATACAGGTCGCCGCCGACATTTTTAGCGGCGCGCATGATCGCGTTGATGGTGACATTCTGGTTTTTGTAGAAAGTCGGCTGCAGGAGTCCCGCTTGGATGTTGCGGGCGATATCCAGCTCTGTGTCACGGATATGCTTTTCTTTATTCAGCTTGCCGATATCATGGATGTAGCTGTCGATATCGTGCGCCATCGTGTTAAAAGAACGCGACATATTCGCCAACTCATCGTTGCCCTTGACCGGAAGATCTTCGAATGAATTGATTGTTTCGGCTGAGAATTCATTCATCTTTTTGCTGATTCTCCTCAGAGGTCTCGCAATCTTGAAGTTGAGGATCAGCGCGATGGTGATCAGAACCAGCAGGGTGCCGATACCGGATTGGATCGCCAGATTGGCAAAACGGCTCTCGAAGCGGTTGACGATCGATGAGATGTTCATCTCTGCCGCGACGATATAGGTTTTGTCGAGCTTGACGGTCTTGAAATCATCCGCTGAATAGTAGTCGGAGACGGGCATGTAGCAGATGATCGTATCGCCGAATTGGTTCGATTCCGATCGTACAGCGCTTTCTTTTTCTCCGCGGACGATAGCGATCTCATCGCTGTCCAGCATGTTGTAAACCGTAACGCCGGGGTAACGGGTCTCAATCGCGTCCTTGTTAGCTCCTTTGCCGAAGCCGATGGCAAGATACTTCTCGCTCATCGCGTGTACGTCTGCCTCTACCAGAAAGACATAGTCAACGTTGTAGCTCTCACAAAGCGATTCAAAGCTGCTGCTGCACGCTTCTGCGTCTTCGTCGGAGTCCGGGAAAATGAACTGAGCGATCTCGACCGCCATCTTGGTCGCGTTTTGGATATACTTGGTGTTGGACTGTATCGTGCTGTCGTAGGTGATACGATAGGTGATGAAGAGGATCAGACCCTCGAGCAGGATCAAGATCGGCAGGATCATCAGCGTGATCTTGAAGAAGATAGATTTTTTCATATTAAGCCTCGAGTGGATCAGGAAGTGCAGGCGACTTCGATGACGGTATTGTTCATGTTCAGTACACGTGTGTAGCTCATGTTGTCGGAGATACGGCGGATCATTTCGATGCCCGAGAGCAGGAATTCATCTTTTTCTTCCGAGTTATACTCTGTCGGATTGAACGGCACGCCGTCGTCGCGGATGCGCAGGAGAAGCTTGTCATCCGCCTTAGAAAGGTTGATGTCGATGTAGCTCGGAGCAGACTTGCGGTAGCCGTAGCGCGCGATGTTGACCGCCAGCTCCTCGGCTGCCACGCCTAGGATGCTGCCGACTTCGCCGGGGATATTATTTTTCTCACAACATTCCACCAGCTGTTCGGAAACAGCTACCGCTTCTTCCTCGGTGCTTTTGATGGAGATATCATACAGGCTGTCGCTGTCTTTTTCTGGGATCATCAAAAAGCCCTTTTGCGGCAGCTTGCCCTGTTTTTGGCGGATGACGCGCCATAGGCATACCGTGAAGAACGACAGCGCCTCGGTCAGAGCGGCGGCAATGCTCACACCGATGATACCGATGTTGCCGATGAACAGCAGCGACAGCGGCAGCAGGAACACAAAGCCCTGCAAAACGGTATCGAAGGTAGAGAGGAAGGGGTGCAGAGTCGTCTGATAATAGACCTGCACGACTCTGTTCGCCGCGAAAAAGATGAAGGATATGCTGTAGAGCCTGACGCAGAGGATCGCCGTGTCATACAGCTCCGGTTTGTTGAACGAGAACATCATCAGGATCAGATCGGGGAAGAGGATGAAAACCGCCGTCAGAACCGCAACGGTGATTGCGGTGAAGATCACCGTACGGCGCACAAGCCGTCTGATACCGTAGTAGTCCTTTTCACCGTAGAGGATGCCGCCGATGGTCTGGATCACGCCGATGATGCCTTCGATGAACAGCTTGATAATGTCCACCGAGTTGATGCACACGGCATAGATCGCCATATTATCGGCGCCTAAGGTGTTTTGGATAAAGGTGTTGAGGATGAAGAACTGCAGGATCATCATCAAGAGGAAGGAGGCTTGTGAAGCGCCTGCTTTTAAGATCCCGCCGAGCGCTTTGAATCGCTTGAACCCTTCGAACAGTCTGAAGCGCAGCATACGCTTCTTCGATAGCAGATAGGGGATCAATACGAGGTTGCCGCAGGCGTAGCCGATCATGGTCGACAGCGCCGCGCCCGACATCCCCATATCGGTGAATCTCAGAAAAACATAGTCAAGGATCAAGTTGACAACATTCGCGATGATAAAGGCGGCGGCGCCCAGCCTCGGACAGTTATCTACGGTGATGACGTTCGAGAGCAGGAGGCATAGGTTCAAAACAGGCGTGAGCAGCATGAACCAGAACAGGTACGGAGTGAGCAGCTCGCGCAGAACGTCTGTCGTCGCAAGAACATTCGCGAGCGGCGTGCTGATGAACGGCGTCAATACCGAGAATATCAGAGAGATCAGCATTACGGAGATCAAGCTGACCGACAAGGTGGCGCTTGCATCGTCGATCTGCCGCTTGCCCAGCTGTACCGAGATCATGACCGCGCCGCCGACGCCGATCGCGAAGCCGAAGATCTGGATGAAGAAGATCACGGGCAGGCTCAGAGAGATAGCGGTCATGCCGTCGATGTCGATGAACGCAGATACAAGGATACCGTCCACGATATTGCCCAGCTGCATCGCCATGATCATCAGTACGCTCGGGACGAGGTAGCTGTTGAATTTTCGTTTGATCAGATAGTCGTTACGGCGCATATCATACCTCGTCAAAGAACGCGAGGGTTGCCAGCGCGTCAAAAACGTTTTCAAGATAGGTTTCGTTGATGATCGGCCATTTGAAGTTCAAGCGGTACAGCGCCTTGGTGGTGAAGGTGTTGTCATAGTCGATGAAGAACTCGATCGTGTTCTTGTCGGACGCTTGATAGGAGATCAAGGGCGATACCGACTCGCTGAGTTTTTCATCACTGAGCGCTTTTGTGAACGCCTCGGTGAAGTCTTTGTCGCTGACGATATCGACCTTGACGCCGCTGCGGTTCATCGCTTCGATGACGTCGCCCATCTGTACACGGTGTCCGTTGGTCGCGTGGAAAACGGTGAACGAGTCGTTAGACTCAGTCAAGGTCACAACAGCAGAGGCGGTGCAGTCGATGGGGGAGAATTCCACCGGCTCGTCGAGGGCGGCGACAGAGATCACACCGAGAGCGGCATAGGCGCGCAGACTGCGCATGAAGCCGTTGGTGACGGAGTTGATCTGGAACTCGCCGTCGCTGTAGCGGCTCATCAAGTTGCCTACGCGGATGATCTTGCCGTCAAGACCGCGCTCGCTGACCGCCTTAAGGAGCGATTCTTCCGCCTTGAACTTGGTGTAAACGTATTTATTATCGAGATTTTGTCCGAAGTACAGCTCGTTTTCTCGGATCTTTTTATCTACGCTGAACGCGCCGTTGACGCTGGTACCCGCGATGCTGACAGTCGAGACCTGCACCAGCCTGCGATCCGCTTTGACGCACAAGTCGATCAGATTCTCCACGCCGTGCCAATTGATGCGATCGAGAGTATCGTCCTGCGTAAAGTGCTTGACGCACGCCGCGCAGTTGATGACCGCGCCGAAGTCGATCGACGCAAGCTCCATGACCTTGTCGCGGTCGGTGATATCGCCCGCGACGGTAAAGATCCGCTCGCCGAACAGGTTTTCGTACGGCGTATCAAAGTAGTACATCAGGATGTTCATCAGTTTTTCATCGGGTGTGACGTCGCTTCCGCGCAACAGACAATAGATCTTTTTGTCTGTTTTCTCGATCAAATGGTGTAGGACATGGACGCCGAGGAAGCCTGTCGCGCCTGTCAAGAGGATATCGCCGACGTCCTCATACGCGATCTCATCGACATGGTCGATAACGTTGTGAGAGAGCGCGGTCTCATTTTCGGAGGCTTCTACGGTCGCTTCTCCGCCATCGGTCGCAGAGGAGGATTCGATATACCTTTCCATCTCTTCGACAGTCGGATAATCGAAGATATCCTTGAATGCAATCGGGAGATTCTCGGACATCGCCTTGACCGCGACCTTAGAGGCGAGCAGGGAGGTGCCGCCGATCTCAAAGAAGTTTTCATCCGTTCCGACCTGATCCATGCCGAGAGCATAGGCAAAGATCGCGCAGAGCTTCTTTTGCAGATCGGTGACGGGTGCTTTGCCCTTCTTCTGCACCTGCATGAACTGCGGTTCGGGCAAGGCTTTTTTGTCGATCTTTCCGTTGCTTGTCAGCGGGATCTCTTCGAGCTGTGTAAAGACCGAGGGGATCATGTAGTGAGCAAGGGATTTCTTCATATGGGCGACGAGGTCGTCTTTCTCGATCTTCGCGCCGTCTGTGGTGTAGTAGGCGCAGAGATACTGCTGTTCGCCCTCGCCACGGACGATGACGATCGCGTGCTTGACGCCCGGGTACGACTGCATGACGTTGATGATCTCGTCCAGCTCGACGCGCAGTCCGCGCAGCTTGACCTGGTTGTCCAGTCTGCCGAAGAACTCGATCTCGCCGTAGGTGTCGATACGCGCGATATCGCCGGTGCGGTAGGCGCGTTCGCCGTTGACGGTAATGAACGCCGCCGCGGTCTTATCGGGAAGGTTGACATAGCCGCGACCGACGCCCAGCCCTCCGATGACCAGCTCGCCTTTCGCTCCCTCGGGCAGAAGGTTGCCGCAAAGGTCAAAGATGTAAGCGCGCACATTCGCGGCAGGCGTGCCGATGGTGATATGTTCGGGACTTTCTACGACCTTTGAGATACAGCTGACGGTCGCTTCGGTAGGGCCGTAGCCGTTGACGATGACTGCTTTTGGGCTTGCTTTGCGCAGCTTCGTGTAGAGCGAGGGCGGGAAGGCTTCCGCGCCGAGGTCGTACATACCGACGTTTTTTAACGACTGTGCCGCTCGCGGAACGTCCAGTACGTTAGAGATAAAGGAAGGGGTGCCGGAGATCACATCAACGTTGTATCTTTCGATCATTTCCGCGAGAAGAAGCGGATTGTGGATCTCGTCATCGCCGGCAATACACAGCGTCATGCCGTTGCACAGGGTGATGTGGATCTCCATCAGCGAGAAGTCGAAGGAGAACGCCGCTACAGACAGCGCGACCGAGCCGTGGGATACAAAGTTGACGGTCTCGTGGTTCAGAGGATTCGCGTTGACAAAGTTGCACAGGTTGCCGTGCTCGATCATCACGCCCTTGGGCGTGCCGGTAGAGCCGGAGGTGTAGATGCAGTAGGCGAGGGAGTCGGTGGGAATGTCAACATCGGGATTCTCTGTATGGGTATTTTGATAAAGCTCATTGACTGTCAGCGGCTGATAGGCTGTGCCGCTGAGCAGATCGTATCTTTCGTTTAAGATTTCATCAGTGGTAATGACAAAGCGGCTCGAAGAATCCGTCAGACAGTAGTCGATCCTGTCATCGGGATAACCGGGCAGCATGGGCAGGAACGCGCCGCCCGCTTTCATGATACCGTACTCGGCGGCGATCGCGTCTACGGTACGCGGCAGGAGCATGCCTACGGTCTCGCCGACTGAGAGACCCTTGTCGAGCAGGGTGCGGGCGATCTGATTCGCTTTGTTGTTCAGCTCTTGATAGCTAAGCTCGATACCGTCCGCGATCACGGCGGTTTTGTCGGGATGAAGCTTGACCTGTTCTTCAAAGAGCTTGTTGACGCTGATCATATCAATCGGATGGTCGGTCTCGTTGAAGCGGTCGATCTTTTTCTTTTGTTCCTCGGTGAGGATGGAAATCTGACGGAGTTCATCTTTCTCGGTGAATTCCGTCGCCGCCTTTTCGAGCGCTTTGACAAAACCTTTGACAAGCTCGTCGCTGAAGAGATCGCTTCGATATTCCGCGAGAAGCAGCAGCTTTCCGCCGCTTATGAATATGTCGATGGACAAGGGGAATTTGGCGGTATCGAGATGGAGCAGCTTAAGCTCGCAGCTCTCGCCGCCGAGCGTCAGTGTGTCGGTCGTTTCGCCTTGATAAGCGATCGAGATGTCGGGCTTAATATCGTAGGCAGAAGAGATCTCGGAGAAGGAGTAGACGTCGTTTTCCATACTGCCGATCAGTTGATCACCCGTCGTTTTGACAAAATCGGCAACGGTGCTTTTGGCGTCGATCGCACAGAATACAGGCAGGGTCTTGACAAACATACCGGTGCTGCGGAAAACGGCGGAATCGCTCCTGCCGTTGTAGATGGTGGTAAAGACCGCTTCATCGGAGAAGTTATAGCGGCTGACGGTATAGCCGAATACCGCGTTGAAAAAGGCGTTCTCGGTCGTACCGTGCTTTTCGCACCACGCTTTGATGGGCGCGATGGAGGTTTCGGTGGCGATGGTCAAAAAGCCGGAGCTCTCGTGGTCGCCGTGACGATCGGCTTTGGGAAGACAGTCGGAGTCACAGCCGCGGAAGATCGCGTCATAGTAAGCTTTTGCCTTTTCGTAGCGATCGGATCGACGGAGCTTTTCTTCATGCAGAGCCGTTTCAAAGCCGGTGTAGGTTTCTTTTTCGGGCATTTTGCCGTCGTAAGCGTCACAGATATCCTGTAAGAGTACCGCCGCGCTGGCGCCGTCAAAGACGATGTGGTGGAAGTCCATGAAGAGATAGCAACCGTCTTTGGTGCGGTAGATCTCCGCGCGGCACAGGCGGTCGCCGATGATCTGATACGGGCGCACCAACTCTTCTTGATCAGGGAGCGTATCACAGTCGATGACCTTGACTTTGACAGGATCGCTGTCGTCACGTTTCGCGCGGATATCGCCGTCATCGTTCATGAACAGGGTGGTGTGCAGATAGGGGTGTGCCGAGAAAGCGACGTTGACCGCTTCACACAGGCGGTCGATATCGACCTTGTCGCCGAGGGTGACGAGGTAGGGGATGTTGTAGATGGTGGTGCCGGGGTTAGCGATACAGGCGACAAAGATGCCGTTCTGGGTCCGGGTGATCGGATAGTCCGGAAGGATATCATACCTCTCGGATTTCTCCGCGCCCGCCAAAAAGCTTTCGAGCGCGACCACTGTGGTGTTGCGGCGCAGATCGGCGATCGAGACCGGTACGTCGAACTCCTTGGAGAGCAGGACATTGAGCTTGATCGCGCCGATGGAGGTCAGACCCGCGTCAAAGATATCGGTGTTGATACCGAAAGCCGATGACCCGATCACGCCCGCGATGCTGTCAAAGATCCTTTGCTGGGTCTCGTTCTCGGGCGGCGTGACTTCTTCGCTCTGCTTCTCGGGGATAGGCAGAGCGCGTTTATTGACCTTTTGGTTCTGGTTGAGGGGGATGCGGTCGATCTGCATCGTCACCGCGGGCACCATATACGGTGGTTTGTTCTCAAGGATAAAGGCGTTGAGATCGTTGATGTTGATCTCTTTGTCCGACACGATATACGCGGCGATGAATTTGCCGCCGCCCGCTTCGTCAAACGCCTGCACGGTAGCGTCTTTGATACCGTCAAATTTGCGGATGATGCCCTCGACCTCGGAAAGCTCGATGCGGAAGCCGCGGATCTTGACCTGTCCGTCGTTTCTGCCGATGATGTCGATCGTGCCGTCTGAGAGCATACGGACGACGTCGCCGGTGCGGTAGGCCTTTCCATAGGCGGGATCATCGGTGAAAGGATTTCGGATAAAGGCTTTCGCGTTTTGCTCGGGGCGGTTGAGATACCCTCTGCCGACCTGTATTCCCGAGACGATCAGCTCGCCCGGAACGCCGGGAGGCAGTCGTCGCATATCTTTGTCGACAACATACTGCTTGAAGTTATACAGCGCTCTGCCGATCGGCACGCGTTCGTAAAGGCGGTCGACAGGATAGATGTTGGTAAAGATCGTACACTCGGTCGGACCGTAGGCGTTATAGAAGCGGTAGCCTGTCGGAGGTTCGACGGGAACGAGCTTTTCACCGCCGACAGACAGGTGGTGAGGGTACTCGGCGTCGGGGAAGAGGTCGGCGTACTGTCTGCCGACCTGCGTGGTCATGAAGATGTGGGTGATTTTATTTTCGTGAAAATAGTCCTTGATCGCGAGAAGGTCGAGGCGGATCTCCTCGGCGATGATGTGCAGCTGCGCGCCGCTTGTCAGCGCGGGGTACATGTCCATCATATTCGCGTCAAAGCCGTAGCTGGCATAAGCCGCTACCCTGCTGTCGGTGGTAAGGTCATAGTAGTTCCTGTACCAGTGGCAGAACGCGCAGAGGTTGCGGTGTTCGAGCATGACGCCCTTGGGTACGCCGGTAGAGCCGGAGGTGTACAGCATGATGAACAGATCCTCCGGTCGAGGACGGTCGGTGAGTATATCGGAGTCGGGTAAAGAGGGGATGTCCTCGGTATACAGTACTTCGCCTTTGTAGTCGGGCAGCCTGTCCATCAGCTCGCGGTCGGCGATGAGGTATTTCGCGTCGGCGTCCTGTATCATGAACGACAGGCGTTCGACCGGGTAGCTGGGGTCGAGCGGCTGATAGCCCGCGCCGGTTTTGAGGATACCCAAAGCGGCGATCGGCATATACTCACACCGCGGGATGAGGACGGATACGACGTTCTCGCGTCCGATCCCGGCTTTTTTGAGATGCGCGGCGATGTTCTCGGAGATGCGGTCGATCTCTTGGTAGGTGAAGCGTTTGTCTTTGAAAACGACAGCGATATTCTCAGGAGATTTCTCCGCGCTGCGGCGGAACAGGGTGACGATATCAGTGATCTCACAGTCGTTTTCGTAATGGTTGTTCTCGTCGAGTAACCGAAGCTGATTATCGGTCAGCATGTCGATCTCGGATAGAGTTTCGACAGTTTGCATATCGCAGAGGATCTTGTCAAGGCTCTCGAGCATCATCATGACGATGTCGTCGTTGTAGAGCGACATATCGTACTCGGCGTAGGCGATGAACCTGCCGTTTGAGCGGCGGATGGTCAGCTCAAAGCCGCTTTTTGCGTCCTTCATCGGCAGCAGCTCGACCCGGCACTTTGCGTCGGCTAACTCCGTTTCGGTGAACATATCGCCTTGATACGCGAAAAGAACCGTGGGGTTGAGTTTGGTATCCGCACAAAAATCGGCGAAGGAATACAGGTCGTTTTCACGATTCAGTGTGATATGGCTGTTGAGGTCTTTCAGATACGCGCCGATCTCTTTGTCGGCGGAAAGATCGGCAAAGACCGGATAGGTCTTGACGAACATGCCCACGGCGTTTTGCAGACGTTGATCTCTGCCGTGATGGACGGTAGAGTACAGAACCTGAGCAGAGTTACAGTGCTTTGAAAGGAGATAGGCGAAAGCGGCGTTGAAAACGGAGCTGAGCTTTACACCGTGTTTTTCGGCAAGAGCCTTCAAAGAATCCGAATCGACCGTCTCAAAGCGGTAGATAAGCTCCTTCGCGCTATGCTCGCGCTCATTTTTGTCAGTATAAAAAGCGGTGTCGATATCCACGCCGTCAAATGTCTTTTGGTAATACGCTTTTGCCTTTCGGTAGTCATCGCCGCCGAGACGTTCGACCTCTTCCAGAGAAAAATCATCCGCCGTAAAGGTTTCGGGAAGCAGCTCGATCCCCCTGTAAGCGCGATTGATATCGGCGAGTAAGACAGCGTTGGAGATACCGTCAAAGACGATGTGGTGGATATCGTAGAAAAGGACCTTTTCGGACGGGGTCGTGACGATAAAAAAACGGTACAGACGGTCGCTGTGCAAATCAAACGGGACGACATAGTCATAAGGCTCAAAGTCGTCTGTTTGCACGCGCTCGATCTGTACCGATTCTTCGCGTCGATATTTGTATACTTCACCGTTTTCATCAACGGCAAAGGCAGTAAACAGGCATGGATGTGCCGCTACAGCCGCGCGGATCGCCCGCTCGAGCTGATAGAGTTCGATATCGTCGGGCAGCGTGATACAAAACGGCAGGTTGTAGGCAGTGTTGCGGTTGGTGATCTGTTCGATGTAAATACCGTATTCGGTTTTCGAGAGAGGATAACGGTTCATTGCTTACTCCTCTATGTTCAGTATTTTGGTGAAGCCGGTCAGGTTGATGATGGTTCGAACATTTTTGCTCAGACCCTTTAAGACCAGACCGTTTTTCTTTGTCATGGCTCGGTGAACGGCGATGATGACGCGCATACCTGCCGACGAGATGTAATCCACGCCGCTCATATCAAAGATGACCTTATCGCTGACGGGCTCCGCCTCGGTGAAGGCTTTGTCGAGCTCGGGCGCGGTGAGGGTGTCGATCCGTCCTTCGATGGTAAAGGTGCTGATATTGTCAACAGTGTTAACGGAAACGTTCATGGTAAAAAATCTCCTTTACAGTAAAATAACCTAATTGTGTTTATTATAACTTAAATATAACAGGATGACAATACTAGATCACGACATAATCCCTAAAATTTTTCGGATTCACGAAAAAACTCCGCCGAATGACGGCGGAGCGGGTGAGTGAGCTACTGATTTGATTCTCCCATATCCTCCAGCGCGAGCTGTTCGGCACATTTTTCGGCGCTCGAATACTTGAAGTAGTGCAGCTCGACGCCGTGCTTGCGGATCACGTCGATGATCCTGTAGAAGCCCGAGTGACTGATGGCGTTGGTTTGGATCCATACCGATTCTGCATTGAGGATCAGATCGGTGTCGAAACGTGTGGGGGAGTCGATGAAGCGGACGTTGAGGAGCAGGGGCTTGATCCCCTTGATCCAGGATTCATGTCCGCCGAAAACGATGGTGCGCTTTTGGGCGGTGTAGGGGAGGTCAACGGTAGCGGTGTATTCTTCGGTGATCTCCGCCTTGCGGATCATGGAGCGCAGCTCCGCCAGCTCGTTTGTCGCGCGTTCAAGTTCGCTTTCCGTCTTTTCCAGCTCCGCGGCGCAGTCTTTGAGCTTATGCTCCAGACGATTGATCAGTCCTTTGAGGTTTTTATTTTCCTGCTTGAGAGATTTGAGCAGCGTGGCGTCTGACGATCCTTCCGCTTCGGCAGGTGCTTCGGACGGCTCGGTCTCGTCCTCGTCGATAAAGACATAGTTCGTGTCCCTGCGGTTGATCGCGTAGGCGAGCATGAGATAGTCATAAAGCAGATCGGTCTCGCCGCGGCTGAGATCATCCGTGTCAAACAGCGCCTTCATGTAGGACATGCCTGTCATACATGAAGGCGGAACCAGCCCCGTTACCAGATAAACCAGCTGTGAAAAGCGGATATTTTCATCGCTTCCGGAGAGAAACGGCGGCTTGACGATCGGTTTGTTCAGCACACTGTCCGAAGGTGGTACGAGGTAGTTTTCACAGTTTTGCAAGGCTGCGTCGAGAAACGCGGGGTCGATTTGTACGCTGTCGTCATCCAAATCGTCAGTGATCGCCCACGGCAGACAGGCGCATGCGGAGCTGAGGACATACAGGCTGAGGTTGCAGAGCCAAATATAGTCGCTGTCGCCGTCAAGCAGATGCAAATAGCCGAAGCAGTAGGCGTAGGGGTTGGCGGTATCGATTCGGATGGGCTTGATTGCCGGATCATTGTCTGTATCAGACCGACCGTTCGCGTAGTGCAGAGCATTCAGACAAAAATCCTCTTTATCAAAATACAGAGCGCTGAGCTTTTCATCCATCTCGTTGATCTTCTGAAGTGATTTTTCAGCTTCGGCGTCGCTGCTTTGGAGAGCGGCTTTTGCTTCACGCTCTTTCGTGATCAATGTCGAGTTGATCTCTTTTTGGATGCCGTCTAGGATCCCCAACAGGCTGTCGCAGACCTTTGTTACGGAAGAAAGAAACAACTCGTCGATATCGCCGACGGTTTCGGAATCGATCAGCCGCATGACGGCATCAAAACTGTTTCTGTCCTTATCACGGTTGCGAATGACATAGAGCATACCTTTGATCATGTCGTCGTTGTGGACCGAGTCGCTGATGTTCGGGCAGCGCACGCTGTCAAGCTCCCTGCGACTTTCGGGAAGGTAGGGGAGAGCGTCGTCGAGCCTGTCGTTATCGATCAGATAGTCCAGCAACCAGAGTGCCGCAGCGGTCTCGACATGCACGGCGCTGTTGAGCTCCGTATAGGTCAGCGCGGCGGAAGGAGCGTTAAGACACAGAAGCTCATCTGCGATAGAGAGGTTCGGATATTTCGCTTTGAACCTGCGGCAGAATTCGGGTGATTTGGCGATAAGAGCCTGTTTTCTGCGCTTGATGGTCTCTTCGCCGCAGTCGCTGTCGGCTTCGCAGAAATCGTCGCCTTTCAACCTGCGGATCAGCTTGATCCTTTCTTTGAAAAGGATGTCCGTTCTTCTGAGCAGCTCCGCGACGGAATTCGGATCCGGAAAGTCATAGGACTTGACATTTTGCCCTGCCTTTGATTGAGCGATCGCGTTTTCCAGCTTTTTGAGAATCTCACTGTTCATAGAACTCCTCTTTTCCTGAGGTTTCGTGTTTGCTGATACTATAGTACATTTTCTATCGTAAGTCAAATTTTCGTGCCGAATTTCATGATGAAATAATGGTTCAAGCTATTGCAAATCGTAAAAAACGTGGTATAATATAAAACTGTGCATCAAGACCGCTTGGCGGTTTTTGTCAATTATTTAACGTTGTTATCCGAAAGTCCGACGCCTTTTTCGTCGGAAGAATCGAGGAGATTATGCAGGATCTGTTGAAGAAAATCATCGAGATGGATGAACAGGCGCGTAAGGTCGAGCAACAGGCAAAGAGTGAAAAGCTCAAAAGTGAGGAAGAGGTAGAGAAGCTCCGCGAGCAGATCTACAACGACTATATCGAACGAGCCAAAGCCCGCGTCGAAAAGAACATCGGCGTGGAGGAGAATCGCGCGAAAGAGTATCTCAAAGCCTATGAGGAACGTATCGACGGCGCGAAGAAAGAGATGCGCGACCTGTATCGCGAGAAAAAGGACGGCTGGGTCGACGAGATCGTCAGACGTTCTTTGGCATAAAAGTAGATTGATATTCAGAAAGGCGGTGAGTGTATGGCTGTGATCGATCCCGCTTCGGCGATCAGCGCGAAAATCAAATCTCAGTACGGTAAACGACTGAGAGAAAAAGACTATCAGGCGATGGTCAAGTGCGGCTCTGTCGGCGAAGTGGTACAGTATCTCAAAACATATACTCATTATCAGAGCTTTCTTGACAAGGTCAGCAACGACGTCCATCGCGGTAACCTCGAGAATATCATGCGTCAAAAGCAGTTCGAAAGCTTTTTGAGCTTTTGCAGATACAACAACGGCGACACTCCGGTGACGAAATACGGTCTGCGGCTGATCGAGATCCGAGAGCTGATGAAGTTCATCACCCTGTTGTCGATCAAACGCCCCGAGGAATATCTCTTCTCCATGCCGCTGTTCTTTGTGCGGCATACGGATATCGGGCTGGAAAAGCTCTCGCTGGTGAACAATCACCGCGAATTGCTCAACACGCTGGATAACACAGGCTACTATGATGTTATCAAAGGCTTTCCGCCCAACGAGAACGGCGACTATGATCTTGCGGCGATCGAGGACGCGTTAGAGAATTACAATCTCTCGCTGTTGTACGCCGATCTGCAAAAGATCAAGAAAAAGAAGATCAGAAACCAGATGCTCAGTCTCTTTGATACGCTCTCCGATTATCACAACTACTCGCGTATCATCCGACTGAAAAAGTATTATCATATGAACAGCGACGCTGTGCGCGGGCACCTACTGCATTACGGCAATCTTACCGGCAGAAAGCTCGACCGCATCCTGTCGCGCGATACCTACGAGGAAGTGCGCGAGGAGCTCTTGAAAACCGGCGTCGGCAAAAAAGCGAAAACGATCGACATCGACCGTGAGATGGCGGTACAGGGGCGCTATGAGATGTGCAGACATCAGCTGTATTTCTCGACAAATCCCGAGATCGTGCTGCTGTCCTTCTATATCCTGTCACAGACAGAGCTGTCAAACGTAATAGCCATTATCGAGGGCGTCAGATATTCTATGGATCCCGAGAGTATCTATGAGACGCTCGTGCTGTAAGGTGAGGTGATAAGATGGCACTTGCTAAAATGAAACTGGTGAACGTGATCGGAATGATGCGTTATCTTGACGACGTGGTCGTCGCTCTCGGTCACACCGGCGTATTCCAGCCGGATGAGACCGCTGCGTTTTTCTCGGATAACGAAAAGCTCGTTCCCATCAACGCTCCCGATGATTATTCGCCGCTGCTGGATAAGCTCAGAGAGCTGATGGCCGGCTCGGGGATCGAGCCGAAGATCGTTGACGCGCCCGAGTTTGATGAGCTGAACGCCGAGCAGCTCAAAGCGATGATCGACGAAGAGGATTCTCATCTGGGCGATCTGATCACGGCGCGTGATCAGCTGGCTGCCGACAGAAGCGCCTGTGACGATAATATCGAAAAAGCAAAGCATTTTATCGGCTTGGACGTCGATCTCGAGAAGATCTTTGAGTGTGAGTACATCATCACACGCTTCGGAAAGCTGCCGAAGGACAGCTTTATCAAGATGCAGGCGTATAACGATAATCCCTATGTCGAGTTCTTCCCATGCTCTAAGGACGACGCCTACTACTGGGGCGCATACGTTACGCCCGTGAGCAAAGCGGACGACATAGACCGCGTTTTCTCTCGGCTGTTCTTCGAGCCTGTCAATATCTCCGATATCCACGAAAAGCCCGAAGTTTATATCGAACGACAGGTGAAGCTGAGTAATGACCTTGACAAAAATATCGAGCAGCTCAACACGGAGATCGACGCTTATGTCAAGGAGCATAAAACAGAGATCTTGAAGGTGTTTTCAACGCTGTGCAAGCATCACGCGTTTATCTCGATCAAGAACCATGCCTGCAAATACCGCAAGAGCTTCATCCTTGTCGGATGGATCCCGGCGGAGTATGAGGGTCGGATCGAACAGCTTCTGACGCCGATCGAGAGCGTGGAGGTCACCTTTACCAAGGCGGAGGATGAGATGAAGCACTCGCCTCCCGTAAAGCTGAAAAACCCGTTTTTCTTCCGACCGTTTGAATACTATACCGAGATGTACGGCTTGCCGAACGCGCGCGAGATCGATCCTTCGGGCTTCATCGCGATCACCTACACACTGTTGTTCGGTATCATGTTCGGCGACGTCGGTCACGGACTGATGCTGCTGATCGCGGCGATCTTCATGTACAAGAAGATGAAGATGCCGCTGGGCGCTCTGCTGATCCCTTGCTCGATCAGTTCGATGATTTTCGGCGCGATCTACGGCTCGGTTTTCGGATTCGAAGAACTGCTGAACCCTGTCTATAAAGCTTTGTTCGGGCTCAGCGACAAGCCTGTCAAGGTCATGGAGGGTCAAACGACGATGATGCTCATTTTCGGCGCGGTCGGTATCGGCGTGGTGCTGCTCACGATCGCGATGATCCTCAACATCATCTCTTCCGTCAAACGGGGCGATATCGGCAACGCGCTGTTCGGCGTGAACGGCGCGGCGGGCTTGATCTTCTACACCTCGCTTGTCGCGGGGCTGGTTTGCACGCTGGTACTCAAGGTCAATATCATGAACACCGCTTATGTCCTCGGACTGATCGTGCTGCCGCTGATCCTCGTCTTTTTCCGAGAGCCCTTGTCAAAGCTCCTGAAAGGGGAGAGGAAGCTCTTTGAAGAGGGCTTCGGGTCGTTTGTCGTGGACAATCTCTTTGAGATGTTCGAGGTCGCGCTGTCCTATGTGACCAACACCATGAGCTTCCTGCGTGTGGGCGCGTTCATCCTCGTCCACGCGGGCATGATGACGGTGGTATTCGTTCTGGCGAATATGTTCGGCCCGATCGGCTACTGGATCACCGTTCTCGTCGGCAACGTTCTTGTCATGGCGCTGGAGGCGCTGCTCGTCGGTATCCAGGTACTGCGTCTGGAATACTACGAAATGTTCAGCAGGTTTTATATCGGCGACGGCAGAAAATATGAGCCCGTTTCCGTGAAAGATATAGCGTAAGCAGCCGCTGATTGATTATCGCAACCGAATTCATCAGTGTATACTCAATGCATGTATAGCTAAATTGTGGAGGTATTTATCATGTTAACGTATTTATTAATGTTCATTCCCGCGGCTTTTCTTGTGATTTCCGTTCTGCTCTGTATCAGAGCTTACAACAAGGGTACCAGCCCCAAGAAGGCGGTGCTTTCGCAGATCTTCTCCTTCTGCGGAGTCGCGGCTTTCTGTCTGCTCTGCCCGGTCGTCGCCCACGCGGCTGACGCTTCCGCCGCGGCTGAGGCTGTCAATAGCTCGTCTGCGGGACTTGGCTACATTTCCGCGGGCCTTTCTACCGGCCTTTCGTGTATCGGCGGCGGTATCGCTGTCGGCGGCTCCGCTCCCGCGGCGATCGGCGCGACCTCCGAGGATCCCAAAAACTTCGGTAAGTCGATCATCTTCGTCGCGCTCGGTGAAGGCTGCGCGCTGTACGGTATGCTGATCTCCATTATGATCCTGACAAGCCTCTGATAACGATGAGAATGTATCTGCTTAGCGATAACGTCGATACGCTGATGGGTATGCGTATGTCCGGTATCGACGGCGTCGTCCTGCACCGTGAGCAGGAGCTCAGAGAAAAGCTCAACGCGCTTCTTGATGAGGACGATATTGCGGTCATCCTAATCACATCGACTCTGGTCAATCTGATCAGAGATACGATCTATGATCTTAAGCTCAACCGCAAACAGCCCTTGATCATCGAGATACCCGACCGTCACGGTAACGGACGGACAAAGGACAGTATCACGAAGTACGTCAAAGACGCGATCGGCGTGGATATGGGCTGATGTAATCTGCCCGAACCGATCCCCGAGAGAAGGTAAACAATGAACGAAAAGAATAAGGATTCCAAGTTTCTGGAAGCGATCTACCGCAACGCCGAAGAACAAAAGAAACAGATCCGCCAGGACATAGAAGACTATAAAAAGAAGTCGATGAACGATTCTTCCGAGAAAAACTCCGCTTTACCGGAGATCTCGAAGGAGTCGAAGTTCCTCGACGCGATCAACCGTGACGCCGCCGAGCATATGGCTCAGATCACGCAGGAGATCGAGAACTATAAAAGTGAGAAGATCGAGCAGGCGACCGAACAAGGTCTGCAGGATGCTTATGATCTGATCCGCGAGGACCTCACCAAGCGAACCTCAAAGATCGTCAACAGTGTCGCGAAACAGGAGCTTGAGCTGCGCAACAGTCTGTTTGACGAAAGACAGTCGATCCGTGACGAGGTTTTCGCACAGGCTACCGAGAAGCTCACTTCCTTTACGCGAACCGAGGATTATACGGCGTTTTTGACACGTTCGTTAAAAGAAATCGCCGAGATCGTCGGTGCGGATGACTGTACGGTTTATCTCGCGCCTAAGGATGAGGACAAGAGCGCTTTGATCAGCTCTGTGCTGACACAGGCTCAGATCGTATTTGATAACCACATCCTGATCGGCGGTATCAGAGTGCATTGTCCTTCTAAGGGCATTACGCTCGACGACACGCTCGATTTGCGGCTGAGCGATCAGTACGCATGGTTCAACGAAAACTCCGGTTTGAAGGTGGTGTAACGATGGCAAATGTAATATACGGCATCAACGGCCCTGTCGTTACCGTCAAGGGCGTGACCGATTTTTCCATGATGGAGATGGTCTACGTCGGTCGGCAGCGGCTTGTCGGAGAGATCATCGGTATCACCTCGGAGTATACCACTATCCAGTGCTATGAGGAAACGACCGGTCTGAAGCCCGGCGATCCTGTCGAGGGTACCCATACCCAGATGAACCTTATGCTCGGTCCCGGCATCCTCGATAACATCTTTGACGGCATCGAAAGACCGCTCGCCGAGATCGAAAAGGAAGTGGGCGCGTTCATCAGCCGCGGCTCGCAGGTTTCCTCCCTTGACACCGAAAAGGAATGGGACGTTACCGTGACCGTGAAGGTCGGCGATATTCTTAACGGCGGCGAGATCTATGCCACCTGTCCCGAAACTCAGATCATCACCCACAAGCTGATGGTGCCGCCGCAGCTCAGCGGCAAGGTCGTGGAAGCTAAGCCCGACGGCAAGTATAAGCTCCACGACACCGTCATCAAGTTAGAAGATACATACGGCACGGTGCATGAGCTGACCCTTTGTCAGCGCTGGCCGATCCGTACCCCCAGACCCGTCAAAGCGCGTCTGACGCCTACCGTTCCGCTGATCACCGGTCAGCGCGTTATCGATACGCTCTTTCCTGTATCCAAAGGCGGTACGGCGGCGATCCCCGGCGGCTTCGGCACCGGCAAGACCATGACCCAGCATCAGCTCGCGAAGTGGTGCGACGCGGATATCATCGTTTACGTCGGTTGCGGTGAGCGCGGCAACGAGATGAGCCAGGTCTTGCAGGAATTCTCGGAGCTGATCGACCCGAAGTCGGGCAGACCCATGACCGACAGAACCACCTTGATCGCCAACACCTCCAACATGCCCGTCGCGGCGCGTGAAGCGTCGATCTATACGGGAATCACCCTTGCGGAATACTACCGCGATATGGGCTATGACGTCGCGATCATGGCGGATTCTACCTCGCGTTGGGCAGAGGCGCTGCGTGAGATCAGCGGTCGATTAGAGGAAATGCCTGCCGAAGAAGGCTTCCCGGCGTATTTGCCCTCACGACTGTCCGAGTTCTATGAGCGCGCGGGTCGCGCGGATGTACTCAGCGGTTTTGAGGGTTCCGTCACCATCATCGGCGCGGTATCGCCGCAGGGCTCCGATTTCTCTGAGCCCGTTACCCAGAACACCAAGCGATTCACCCGCTGCTTCTGGGCGCTCGATAAGTCGCTTGCCTACGCGCGTCATTATCCCGCGATCAACTGGATGGACAGCTACAGCGAGTATTTTACCGACCTCGATCCGTATTATGTCGAACATTACGGGAGAGAGTTCGTCGATTACCGCAATAATATCTCTGCGCTTTTGCAGGAGGAAAACCGCTTGATGGAGATCGTCAAGCTGATCGGCTCGGACGTTCTGCCCGACGATCAGAAGCTGATCATCGAGATCGCGAAGATCATCCGCGTCGGTTTCCTGCAGCAGAACGCGTTCCATAAGGACGACACCTATGTACCGCTCGAAAAGCAGAAGCGTATGATGGAAGTCATCCTGCACCTGTACGAGAGGGCAAAGGCGGTCGTATCCGCGAACATCCCGATCAAGCGCATCGCGGAAGCGGGGCTTTTTGAAAAAGTCACCAAGATCAAGTATGATATCCCGAACGACAGACTCGAGATGTTTGACGATCTCATCAAGGATATCGACGACAAGATCCTGTCGATCTTAAACTGAGGAGGGCCGTATATGATCATCGAATATGTAGGTGTAAAAGAAATCAACGGTTCTCTGGTTGTGATCGACGGCGTCAAGGGCGTCAGCTATGAAGAGATCGTCGATATTCGTTTGGATAACGGAACTGTCCGCCAGGGGCGTGTCGTTCAGATAGCGGGCGATCGTATCGTGGTGCAGGTCTTTGAGGGCACACGTGACGTCGGTCTTGACAATACCACTACCCGCCTAACGGGTCATCCGATGGAAATGCCGCTCGCGCCCGAGATCGTCGGACGTATCCTTGACGGCGCAGGCAGACCGATCGACGGTCGCGGCGATATCTATCCTGTCAAAAAGCGCGATATCAACGGTACCGCGATCAACCCGGTATCCCGTATCTATCCGCAGAACTATATCAACACCGGTATCTCCAGCATCGACACCCTATCGACCCTTATCCGCGGTCAGAAGCTGCCGATCTTTTCGGGCTCGGGTATGAAGCATAATGAGCTGGCGGTACAGATCGTCCGTCAGGCGAAGATCACCGGTGCGGACGAAAGCAATTTCGGCGTTGTGTTCGCCGCGATGGGCGTCAAAAATGACGTTGCCGACTACTTCAAGAAGAGCTTTGAGGAAGCCGGCGTCATGCAGCACGTTACGATGTTTTTGAATCTCTCTAACGATCCGATCATCGAGCGTACCTTGACCCCGCGCTGCGCCCTGACGACGGCGGAGTACCTTGCCTTTGAGCTGAACATGCACATCCTTGTCATCATGACGGATATGACCTCATACGCCGAGGCGCTTCGCGAGTTCTCGTCCTCCAAGGGAGAGATCCCCGGACGTAAGGGCTATCCCGGCTATCTGTACAGCGATCTTGCGTCTATGTATGAAAGAGCCGGTATGATCAAGGGATCGACAGGTTCTTTGACCCAGATCCCGATCCTCACCATGCCGAACGACGACATCACCCATCCGGTACCGGATCTGACCGGTTATATCACCGAGGGTCAGATCGTTCTCGATCGCGGCTTACAGAACCAGGGCTTCTATCCGCCCGTCAACGTTCTGCCGTCGCTGTCCCGACTGATGAAGGACGGTATCGGCGAGGGCTTTACCAGAGCTGACCACCCGTCGCTCTCTAACCAGCTCTTCGCAAGCTACGCGAAGGTCATCGACGCCAGATCTCTCGCGTCGGTCATCGGTGAAGAGGAGCTGTCGGATACCGACAAAAAGTATCTCGAATTCGGTCGCCAGTTCGAAAGCACCTTTATCAACCAGGGCTTTGACGAGAACCGCGATATCAGCCAGAGTCTTGATCTCGGCTGGAAGCTGCTGTCAACGCTGCCCAGAGCGGAGCTTGACAGAGTCGATGACGAACTGCTCGATAAGTATTACGGCAAATAAGAATCGTGATTTGCCGGCGGCATATTTAGGAAGGGAGTGATACGATGGCACAGCACGCAGTACCGACAAAAGGCAACCTCATGGCGACGAAAAAGTCGCTGTCTCTCGCTAAGGTCGGCTATGAGCTGATGGATAAAAAGCGCAATATCCTCATCCGCGAGATGATGGCGCTGATCGACCGCGCTGCGGCGATCCAGAGCACCATCGACGATGCGTTCACGAACGCCTACAAGTCGCTCGAAAAAGCGAATATCACGCTCGGCTTCTGTGATGAACTGTCAAAAACCATTCCCTTTGATACCTCTGTCACGATGGATTCACGGTCGATCATGGGCGTGGAGATCCCGATCCTCTCGATCGACAAGCCTGAGGAAAGCGAGTTGCACTACGGCTTGCAGTATACCAACGCGAGATTTGATGAAGCTGTCGCTCTTTTTATGCAGGCAAAGTATCTGACCGTAGAGCTGGCAGAGATCGAAAACAGCGTTTATCGCCTTGCGGTCGCGATCAAGCAGACCCAGAAGCGCGCCAACGCCTTGAAAAACATCATGATCCCGAAGTTTGAAAGTGATGTGAAGTTCATCACCGACGCGCTCGATGAAAAGGACAGAGAGGAATTCTCGCGTCTGAAGGTCATCAAAAAGCAGAAAGAGAATAGGGGATAAGGTTTATGTTATGATCGCTCCCGAATCCAGGGAGCTAAACCTATTCAGCCCCTCGTGGGGGAAACTCGTTAACCTTCTGCGTTATATTTTTTATAAACAGTAAGGCTGTCACCATGATTCGGTGACAGCCTTTTTACTGTTGGTATGTAATTGCTACTTAGTATGAAATTAGTAGTAGAGGTTGACAGAAAAGCGCAACAAAAAACCGGCGTCGGAAAACCGACGCCGGCAAGCTGCGTTGTAAAAGGAATTACTCAGCGTTGAGCATTTTCTTAGCGCTGGAAAGATAAACAAGGAACAGGATGTACTGGATAACGCTCAGAATCATAGCGATGACGACCATGACGATCGCGATGGTAGCGGTAACGGGGTTCGCGCGGAAAACAGCGACCAGAACATAAGCGATCAGCATCAAAACGTACATAGCGGTGATGATCTTGAAGAGATTTCTGCCCTTGTTAGCGATCTCGTCGTTGTTCAGCTTCTCAGCAAGGTTGATGACGCCCTGGATGATGAAGAGGGTCACGCACAGGCTGCAGATCTTGGATACAACATCAAGGATGCTGGAGAGTACGGGAACACCCGCCTGAGTGAAAGCAGAGACCATAGAAGTAACGATACCGACGATGAGGAAGATGATAGCGGTCTTGAAGCTGGGCTCATCCTTCGCGGCGTTGGAGATACCGATGATGTGGAAGATGAAGGCGATGATGATGAGGACAGCGGCTGCTGTTACCAGAGCGACCATACCGAAGCCTGAAGCGAGCAGACCTGCGCCGCTCTCCAACTTAGCAGATGCAGCGAGCGGGATGATAAGGATAGTCGCGACGGCGGTAAAGATTCCCGCGATCAGAGAAAGGATCTCTGCGCTGAAGATCTTCTTGACGCCTTTTGCAGCGTTTTCAAATTTCATTTTGATTTCTCCTTTGAAAATATAGTATTATTGCATTCTGCAACACTCTAAATATACCATATCTTTACGGAATAATATTCTAAAATAGAATTAAAAACATTTTTTATAAAGATTTTTATTCAAAACGACAGGATATTGCGTTGATGGCGTCATTCAGTTGTTTGGAGTGCCGATGATGAAACCATGTCCATAGATGTTTTTCGCAGCGTCCTGCATCGCCTGCGCCTGCGCTCCGATCAGTGTTGCCGCCGCAAGGCGAGGATCGGTGAGCGCTTTTGCGTATTCGATGCTTTGCAAAAGGTTTTTGTCGCCATTGGTCAGTGAGATATTGTCGATACCGATGGAGGAGAGGGTATAGCCGCGCTCCTCGATCCATAGCTTGTCGATCAGCTTCTCTGCTGTTTCGACCATCACGTCGCCGTAGCAGCTGAGCTCATATGCGCTGACGCCCTCTTGACATCGGTTGGACAGAGCCTGTCGAAGTACGGCTGAAAGCTCTGTTGTCATCTGCGGAATGACCGCCTTGACCGGTACTTCGGCTGTCGTGTTGCCGCAGAGCTTTTTGTAGAAGGTAACGGGATCGACGATTTTGAAGGAGAACATGCCGCTCATTGTGACCGTCGCGTCGATGCTCGCGCCGGTGTGCCGCTCGGTCAGATGGATGGGGATCTTGACTGAGAAAGGGTTGCCCATGTGCTCTTTCATGTCGAGATACATGATGATCTGGTAGATCGCCGCAACGCCGCCGTAGCCGAAGCGCTCGAAGCTCTGTTTAGCGATCGACTTTATGCCGCCCTTGTGAAAGATACTGCCGGTACGGTCGCTGTGAAAGACGTTCTCGCCCGGAGTATCAGAACTCCAGATGACCTTGCCTTTATCGATCGCCAGAGCGCACTGACCGTTGTGGACGATGACGGAGGAACCGTCACTGATGACGTTTTCCTCACCCTTGGTGTTCGCGGAATGATCACTTGTCGTTTTTTTAGCGCGACAGGCCAGAATCCCCTGCTCGAAGCCGTCACAGCTGTATACCTCCAGCCATTGGTCGGCAAGCGTACCGCCGACAGATCCCGCCGCGGCTTTGAAGATTCCCATATTCTCACCTCCGGTTGTGATGTTTTGTTTGACTTAACAAGGATCTTGTTCCTTATTGATCCTATCGTTTCCGAAAATATAGAGATTTCTCATGCCGTCTCCTCATGATAATAATGATAAAAGCCCGAATCGCTCGGGCTTTATGAAACATCTGTCGATGGGATATTCGTATGCGGGATTCGAACCCGCGTCGGCCCTTTCGTTAGAAGGGAGCTCTTTCCGCTAAGCTAATACGCCTTTCATAGGTGCCTCGCGGATGAACCGCAAGGTTGGTGCGGGCGACAGGAGCGTCGATCATAGGAGAACGAGTGATCGCATATTGTACGCTGCTCCCGTGCAACGTACAAAGGCTCTCTCCCTAAAAACAGTCCTCAAGACTGTTTTTGCCTTCGATATGCGCTGACGCTTATATCTCGGTACGGTCGCCTTCAAGTCTTGTCTTTCGCACTTGTAGTGTAGTAAAGGGGTATCCTTTCGGATCCCCTTATTGATATGGAAAGAAACGCATACTTTAATACAAATGCACCCCAGCCGTTTTCGTGGGGTGCATTTTGTGTTTTATGGGGTGCATTTTATAAGGTGGGGTGCATTTTTCTTTAGCCGGAAATTTCAGTCCCGTTGTAAAAGCGGAAGATTAGGCTCCCGTCCCGTTGTACTGTTACTCGGTCGATGACCGTCAGCCATAAGCAGTTGTCGAACTCCGTTAATAGCTTATTCCGTTTCTTGAGTTCGGCGAGAAAGCGTTTGATGGTATTCCGCTTTGCGATACGCTCATCGCGGGCAGCCGTGAGTTCATCGTATTTGCTCTTAGCCTGTTCGTAACGGTCGGCATAGGCGTTGTACCTGTTGTTGTACTCCGTTTGGTCTTGAGCCGCCGATGCGTTTTCAGAAATCGATTTTTTGATAAGCCCCGCGACTACATCCATCTCCTGGAGAAGTTTTTCAATCTCATTGTCCAGCTCGGTCGTATCGGTCAGCGTTTCGATTGCGGCTTTGCAGGCATCGATATAAGGCTGCCTGTTCTCAATAAGTCCGTTGTAGACTTTTAAGAAACGCTCTTTAACGGAATCCTCAGTTACGTGAGGCGTTTTGCAGATTGGCTTACTTTTATCATATTTCTGATTGCATTGCCACACGACAGTTTTGTATTTATCTTTCGAGTGCCATGTTTTGGCTCCGTACCAGTAGCCGCAATCGGCACAGACTATTTTTGATGCGAGTACACTCTTTCCGCTGTAGGCTTTTCCGATTGCTTTTCTGCGGCGAAATTCTTCCTGAACCGCATCCCATTCTTCTGGATCAATAATGGCTTCGTGGCTGTGCTCGATATAGTACTGAGGAACCTCGCCCTCGTTGACTTTTCGCTTTTTTGTCAAAAAATCAGTGGTAAACTCCTTTTGAAGGAGCGCTGACCCCCTGTACTTTTCATTTGAAAGTATGCTCTCGATAGTGGATGCACGCCAGTTCTTTTTTCCTGATGGTGTAGGGACGCCGTCCGCCACAAGCTCTTTAGCAATTCCGCAGGCTGTCTGCCCTTGCATAAAACGTGTGTAAATCCTCTGAACAATCTTTGCCTGTTCCGGATTCACCACAGGAGGATCGCCCTTGTTAGGACCCTTTTCATATCCGAGGAACTGCTTATACGGAAGACTTACCTTTCCGTCAGAAAACCGTTTCCTTTGACCCCATGTTACATTTTCAGAGATAGAACGCGATTCCTCTTGAGCGAGGCTCGACATAATTGTGAGCAGGAGTTCGCCTTTTCCGTCCATGCTGTAAATGTTTTCTTTTTCAAAATAGACCTCAACACCTTTTTCCTTGAGCTTGCGTATTGTAACAAGGCTGTCGACGGTGTTCCGGGCAAATCGGCTGACCGACTTTGTAACAATCAGGTCTATTTTGCCGGCAAGAGCATCCGCGACCATTTCATTAAAGCCCTCACGCTTTCTCGTTCCAAGTCCGCTGATACCTTCGTCCGTATAGACTTTTACGAACTCCCAATCAGCGTGTTTTTTGATGAACTGTGTATAGTAATCAACCTGCGCTTCGTATGAAGTGAATTGTTCGTCTTTGTCAGTAGACACACGGGCGTACCCAGCCGTTTTTCTCTTTTGAATAGTCGTACCCGCCGATCTAATGATAGGGTTTATGGTAGCGGGAATCACGGTTACATTTCTTGTCATTGTTTTTTCCTCCTTAAGTCTCCAGCCTTTTTTCGCATTTCCGGTGTCCACGATTCCGAGCGAGAACGATCTTTCCATCTTCGCTCTTCCTGGGTCCCGTCCTTATAATGAAAAATCAACCGATTATCATTGGCAGCGGTAATGCTGTCTAATCGATTGATATCAATATCAGCGGTGACAGTTTCCAGCGTGGTTTCCGGGATTTGCTTAGCTGCACACACGGCTTTTCCTTTTGTATTGTAAGTGGAGCATATCCAGACCGGTCCGGTGGCGGTCATTTTACGGCGATAATTCTTTCCGCAGTTTGCGCATCTGATTAAAGAGGTAAAACGATATGGCTGTTCGGGTTTCGCTCGCGGGGTGAATTTTTCTGCGCGCCTTTTAATTTCCTCCTGAACTCGATTAAATGTATCAATATCAATGATGGCTTCGTGCGTGTCGACTGCATGGTACTTTGGCAGTTCACCGTGATTGACGCACTTTTTCTTTGTCAGGTGGTTCTCGCGGAAAGTCTTCTGAAGAAGCAAATTCCCGGTATAGGTGTAATTCCGCAGCACTTTTGCGACTCCGCAGGTATAAAACTCGTTGCCGTTTCGTGTCCTTAGCCCTTCAGCGTTTAATATGCTAACGATGGTCTGAACACCCGCACCGTCAAGGTATAGACGGAAAATTCGTTTTACAATTTCGGCTTCCTCCGGAACAACGATGAAGCTGCCGTTTTGATTTCGGTAACCGAGAATAGTACAGCCCCACGGCTTTCCTTCTGAGAAGTTTTTTCTTACACGCCACTTCTGATTTTCGCTTACGGATAGGCTTTCTTCCTGTGCGTAGCTTGCAAGGATGGTCAGCATTAATTCGCCGTCAGCGCTCATCGTGTGGATGTTTTGCTCTTCAAAGAAAACATCTACGCCGAGGCACTTCAGCTCTCTTACAGTTTCAAGAAGTGTCACTGTGTTTCGCGCAAGCCTGGAAATTGATTTTACGATGACCATATCCAGCTTGCCCGCGCGACAATCAGCAAGCAGTGATTGAAAACCTCTGCGCTCGGTTTTGGTGCCGGTGATTGCTTCGTCAGAGTACACTCCGCAATACAACCAATCTGATCTGCTATGAATTAAGTCGTTGTAATAACTAACCTGTGCCGAAAGCGAATGCAGCATAGCGTCCTTCCCGGATGAAACACGAGCATAGGCAGCGACGCGCTTTCTTTGTGCTTTCAGCGGAATTGCCGAATGGACCTGTTCTACAATACGTTCCATAGTTATTCCTCCCTTCATAGTGATGTATATTACCTCTTATACTTATATATATCAAGTTAAATCAGCGAAATATAGTAGATGATTTTAGCCCGTATTTTTCGGCCATTTTTGTATCAATTTTAGTGTAGTCATCAGCAGAAATCAGGCCCCTTCTGAGCATTTCTTTTATGATTGACATGGCTGTTCGGTATGTCGCCACTTTCTTTACAAGCTGCTCAGTCATGGGAGCCTCCGTTCCTGTGACGAGCATAGCAAGCTGCTGAGCAATAAACACGCTTTGCACGATTTGATTCAAACTGCTGACCACATCCAACGCATATGTGTGAATAGAGCTTTTTGGCGTTTCGCATTTCCGGATGCGCAGCCCACCATAATGCACGGCAACGGTCTGAGCAGAATTTTTTCTCCTTCCTATGCGGAGTCTGTTTGACCGGTGCGCCGCACTGCAGGCAATGACCACTTTTGGTAGAATTAATCGGATGGCGATAACACCAGCTCTTAACAGAGTTGATAGGGAGTTGTAATTCAGATGCGATAAGGCGATATCCTTTTCCTTCTCTTTGAAGTGTAATTATCTGTTGTTTCTGTTCATTGGTCACGATAGTTCCTCCAGTCCGAGAGGGGTTTCTCTCACTCCCTACTGGACAGAAGATGCTGTTTTGGTCTAAAAAAAGCACAAAAAATAAAGGCTCAAAGAGAAAAAATCTCAATGAGCCTAAATTCATAATACTTATTTCGACAGCAAAACCTGAAAGCGGTCAATGGTCTTTCCGTAGGAACCGGCGTAGCCATCCTGACCGTTTGTAGTCTCGGTATCGTACTGATAGGAGTAGAATCCTTTCTTCAGCGGCGATACCAGATACTTTGCTTTGTAATAACCGTGAGCGTTCACAACATCCGCAGGAGTAGAGTAATACACCTGCACAGCATCGATTGCTTTTCCGTTGCCGGCATAGCCGTTGCTGTGTTCAGATGTGTTGTAGCCCGTCACCCACGGGAGCCACGAGCCGCCATTGACGTGAACGCGGTATTTGACCGAACCTTTAGTCACCTTGATAGCAATGTCGGTGATAGCTTTTCCCGCCGTCCCCGTGAAGCCTTCCTTTTGCCAGGTGCCGCCCTGACGAATACGGAAGGTGACGGCAGGTTTAGCAACGTTTGTGCTTGGCGTTGGTGTAGGAGTACTGCCGGAACTGCCGCCGAGCTGCTTTGTGACCTCTGATGCGATAGTACCGTGAAGGTTATACAGATAGTCGCCGGGACAGCTTTTGTTGGCGAACCATCTGTGGACGGTCATAACGATCTCATCCGACTTTGGCGAGTAGCTCAGGGACTTGTTTTTGTCGCCGAACCACAACAGCTTCTTTTTACCGTTACGGCGGCAGATGTCAACAAGCAGCTTAATGAGAGCCTTGTACGCTGCATCAGTGACCTTGTAGGGCGCGTAGGTATCTGACGCCACCTCGATTGTGATTGCACGGTTGTCATTGTCATACGAGGAAGTACACCACGAACGATATGCTTCCGGGACGTACTGACCGATACTGCCGTCCTTGCCGACGCCGTAGTTTGAACTTGCTTCAAAGCTGGCGTTGGAGAACAGATTGCCGAGCGAAGAAGCAACGCACTGTCCAACAACGCAGTGAACGGAAGCACGCGTCAGCGGATAGACTCGCTTACCCGAGTTGTTGGGAGAATAGATCACCGAGGTGACCAGAGAACTGTCAGCCTTCATCGTCGTCATCTCCTTTATTGTCTTTGTGCTCCGTGAGAGTCTCTTCAAATACACCCTCAAGCTCTAAGAAAGTATCCTTCTCGTTCATCACTTACCCTCCAGTTCCGGCAGTCCCGCAATTGACGTCAGCAGGGACAGGATACCTGCAAGCAGAGATGCGGAGCCGACCATAATCCAGTTGACCTCGCTCATAACAGCGGATACACCGATGGTAGCGACAGCGGTCTGAGCTACGGTTTTGAGTGCGCGGATACCCGCAGCCTTCAGCCAGTCAAGAAATGTGTTTGTTTTCATGTAAAAAACCTCCTGAAAATTTGATAAAAAATGCAAAATAAAAAGCACCGTTTCCGATGCTTAATCGACAATGTTATCCACACCCTGACGGGCGAGAAAATCCTGTATATCTTTTTTGACTTTGCCTTCCTCTTCAAGAGCGGCATCCATATCACCGTTGCAGTGAGCGTCCGGGATTCGCTGTACCGCCCTTGCGGTAGCCTCGCCGAGGGTATTTGAAGCCATAATACCTCTTATCATATGCAGTTCAAATTCCTTGCGCGACTTTTCCTTATCCTGCTCCCGCTGCTGACGCTCCTCTTTGTTGCGATACATTTCATTCTTGATTTCCTTCTTGGTACTGCGCTGCGACAGGAAATCAATCACACCTACAACAATAGCGGTAACCGCGGCGATGATGGCGCAGACAATCGCTTCCGTCATTTTACTCACCGCCCTTTTCAGGGTCTGAAAGCGTGGGAGTTTCACCCCATACAGCAAGTACGGCATTTGCGTACTGTTCCGGTAAATCGTTGACGATCTGCTCTCTGCCAATCGGCGAGTTGCCGTAACACATACGGGTTCGCTCCAGTTCATACATCTTACCGTTGACCTTCGCCGAAGAAATAATCAGCACATTGACAGAGTCCACCGTCAGCTGTTCAAGGGTATAGTCGTTATATATTTTCGTAGCCATAAAAAATCCTCCTTATTGGCATTTGTAAATCAAAGTAAAAATGATGGTGTCACCGCTCATAGAGGATGTGCCCATCTGCTTGATTTCCAAAACGGATATGTTGTCGATCACTCCCGTGGCAATAGTAAAGGTATTATTGCCGCTGAGAGCAATAGTCGCGGACGAAGCGGTACAAGCCACAGGCAGTGAATAAAAGACTCGCTCCCATCCTGAGATACATTTTGCCGCAGCGTGAAGAAAGCAGGTATCACCGATAATGGTATAATTACCCGTCATGGTATATCCCTGGCTTGCGTCCGTGTACCATGCGTGGTTAGACGGAATGCCGCCGTTTTCGATATTCGCTTTGCCGGAGATATCCTGATGCGTTGTCAGGTAACCGCTGTCGTTCGTGAGCTGAGATACAGCGGTAGGAACGATTGATTTCTTAGCGAGTTCGATGTAGTCCGAGGCATTACCGTTTTTGATAGCAACACCACCCTGACAGCGGAAGAGCTGACCGTCCTGCAGCAGACCGATACTGCTCGGTATAGTATCCGGCGCAAGTTCCATATACACGGCATCAATCTCGTCTTTGGTATATGCGTTGGTAATACCGTAGCCCGCAAGAGTAGTCGCCGCGTCAGCCTTGCCGGAGATATCGGGAATATCCGAATACCAGGCTACACGCTTCGGATCAGCGCTGTATAACGCGAGATACAGGTTAACCGCATTAAGGCTTAAGCCGACTCTCTCTAAGTAGAACTGCCCGGAATCCTCCGATGTGGTCGTGTGAGCGAGCTTCATATATCCGGATAAAACACCTGAATCAAGTTTTGCAGCAGTAACAGCACCTGCGGCAATTTTAGCAGTGGTGACCGAACTGTCAGCGAGTTTGGCAGTAGTAACAGCGTTATTTTTGATTTTTGCTTCGGTAACATTACCATCTGATATTTTTACGGTTGTCACTGCTCCGTCGGCTAATTTAAGATTAGTTACAGCCGAATTTGCTATTTTTGAGTTCGTCACAGCGTTGTCGGCGAGGATGGATTCGGAAACCGCGCTGTTCGCCAGTTCGGCAGTTGTTACCGCACCGATGTCAATGGCAGCTGTTTCAACACAACAATCCGTCAGATGCTCTGCAAAGATTGCACCATCGGCGATTTGGTCGCTTCCCACAGCACCGTTTGCGATTTTTGTCGTTGTAACAGCACCTGCTTGAATCTTAGCCTCAGTGACGGCACCGGCGGCAAGATGCGATGCACCGACAGCGCCGTCAGCTATTTTTGCACCGGTCACAGCGTCAGTCGCAAGTTTAGCTGTCGTCACAGCGCCGTTCGCCAATTCAACAGATGTGACAGCTCCGATTTCTATAGCGTTTGTGTCTACAGCACCATCGCTCATATGCCTTGATTTAATAGCGTTATCTGCGATTTTAGCCGAAGTAACCGAATTATCAGCCAGCTCCGTAGTGGTGACGGCACCTGCGTCTATTTCATTTGTACCGACTGCGCTGGTCTGAATGTTCACCCTTGCAACAGCGCCGTTGGCGAGCTTGGCGTTTGTTACAGCTTTATCCGCTATCTTAGTTGAACCGACAGCACCGTTTGCGATATTTATACTTGACGCAAACGGAGTCCAATCAGACCACGCATTCCATTCTCCCGTAGAGGAATCTTTCGTCTGAGAACGGTACTTGATATATCCAAGCGTATCAAAGCGGTACTGCGACCTGAGATTCGTTCCGCTGTTCACACATAACATCAGATTAGAGCGGCCATCCAGCATTACGCCGTAAGCCATATAGTTGTTTACGGCAGAATCAACCTCTGACGAGTTTATACCCTTGACCTTTATGACTTCGTTGTCCTTGATGTCGTCAGCGTCAAGCGGGAATTTGGCGTTGAGCTGTCTCACAACCGTTTTGACATCAAGCAT